>JBFJNS010000027.1:0-12575 GCA_041618055.1 Binatia bacterium | reverse complement strand
GGCAGTACCCTATTTCCAACCCCAATAGTTTGAATGCCTCCCAACCTCAGCCCCAGGTGACTGGCTCACAACGATGGCAGCACGCTTGGAGCAAGGCGATGGAAGGCGTGGCCATGGGCGGATCCATCGCAGGGCCATACGGAGCCGGCGGCGGGTTGATCATCGGGCTCATCACCGGCCTCGTCACAGCTGACTCTTATTATGGGGAGCTCAATGCTCAAATCCAAACCGAGCAGCAGAAGGATAAAGCGCTAGAGGCCGCAATCGAGCAAGAAATCGAGCGCCAGCGGGAGCTGGAAAATCAGATTGCGGGCGCGTCAACTGGATCGGGCTCGACGGCCCCAAGCTCCCGTACGGCACCTTCTGCTCAACAGCCTCAACCCAGCTTGCCGCCGGATAAACAAACTGCAAAAAAGCCCCAAGACGATTTGGCAGTGGCTTCAATTAATAAACCCAAGCCAGCGACGGCAGCGCCACCCCCCTTCAAGAACGTGGAGGTAAGGGATATCAACGGCGATGGCATTCCGGACCTCTGGATTTACTACAATCCGCAGAAACCGGGTGAAATTGTGCGCCAGGAGGAATCCACCAAAGGGAATGGTCGCGTAGATACGTGGAGTTATTTCAACGACGGCAAATTGGTGCGCCGCGAGGCAGATACAAAGGGATTGGGACGACCCGACACGGTCTTTTACTACGAAGGGGATAAACTAGCCCGCGAGGAGCGCGACGAAACGAGTCGAGGCCAGGTAACTTACCGTGCGATCTACGACAATGGTCGAATTGCTCGTGTCGAAAAGGATACACGGGCCAGCGGTCGGATGGACCTTTGGCTCTACTACGACACTAACCGAGCCGAGGAAACCCTTGTCAGGGAGGAGATAGATCTAAACGGGGACGGTGTTGCCGACCTCTGGACGTACTACGAAAACGGCCGTGTCGTTCGTCGTGACGTAAGTGCCGTGGGACTCAATCACCTAACCGCACAAGAGAAAGCGTTGCAACCGGACTCCCGCTCTGAACCGATAGGTGCGCCGCGGAGCTGATCCCGGTCTACTTGACCGCGATCCCGATATCCTGATAACCAGCGGAACGGCAAAAGCCGAGAACTTGGACCACCCGGCCATAGTCCAGGCGTCTATCGGCTCTCACGATAGCGGTCTTTCTACCCTCCTGACCTAGTGCTCTAAGGCGTTGTTCCAGCACGCTTAAATCGACCGCGTCACCATTGAGCGTCACCTCGCCCTTGTGGCTCATCTCAATAGTGACCGGCGACGATTTAGTATCTATAGAGGCAGACTTCGCTTCGGGCAGTTGCAGGTCAAGACGCCTCGACGGGTCGACCAGGGTCGTCGCCACCATAAAAAAGATCAGCAGGAGAAAAATGACATCGATCAGTGAAGTCAGGCTGATGCCGATTTCTTCATCGGCCTCTTTGGAAAATTGCATGGATGCGCTCCAGACTCGGCCGTTACCGCGCAGGCTCCCTTAAGCGCGACGGGACTCCTCCCTCGCGCACGGAGTATTCGTTTCCTACGGATTGCGCCCCCACACCTTCGTACGCAAGGTCTTCGATCAGCGCGACAGAGACCGCCTCCATCTCAAGCGTGCGGATCTCGACCTTGCGCTTAAAATAGTAGTAAGCCGCAAGCGTCGGAATACCCACCATGAGGCCAAAAACGGTTGTAATCAATGCCTCGGCAATGCCTGCGGCCACCGCCCCGGGGTTACC
Organism: Binatia bacterium; assembly: GCA_041618055.1. Taxonomy (GTDB): domain Bacteria; phylum Desulfobacterota; class Binatia; order UBA9968; family UBA9968; genus JBFJNS01. The sequence continues at coordinate 10,843 of JBFJNS010000027.1, read as the reverse complement.
GGCCATCCCGTAGCTGGCAATGACGTCGAAAGATCGGGTAAGCCCCAACACGGTTCCAAAAAGGCCGAGCATGGGAGCGACATTGGCAATGAATCCCAGCAGCATCAAGTTGCGCCGCAGCACGGCGGCTTCGTGCTGTCCGGCTCCTTCGATGGCTTTTTCCACGGCGTCAATCCCGTGATTGAAACGCAGCAAACCGGCGCGCAACACTCGAGACAATGAAATTTCGTACTCGCGACACGCTTGTATGGCCTTGTCGACTTCCCGGCGATACCAGTATTTCTTGATCTCCTCGATAAAAGCGGTTGAGATGATCTTGCCTTTTCGCAAATTGATGGCGCGCTCCAAGATGATCGCCAGGGCGAACACGGAACAGGCCAAAATGACATGCATCGCAGGCCCGCCCTTGAGATAAAAATTAATGATTGAGAACGATTCGGGCGGGGGCGGCATGGCCGCAGCGCCATCCGGAATGGCCTCCGCACCCAACACCGGCAAGGAAATAGCCAAGCTGCTGAGACACAATAGCGAGATTCTCCAGTCCTTCAAACGGGCTCCTATCTTGGAACATTACTTTCAACGGGCGGTTGCTTCGACCCGCCCAGCGCACTACCTTTTCTTTGGCGCTCAATCTCTGATTGAATCTGTTCCGGACTCTTGCCCAAACGCTCGATTTCCAACTTCAGGCTCTTCTCCTTTTCCAGAAAAACCTCCAAATCAAGCGAACGGTTACCACCGGGCTGATAATAAAGGTTGATGGTATCGCGCCCGATCGAACCGTCATTGGCTCTGGCAAGCACTTGGATTCGATTTGCGCCCCGTGTTACCGGGACCGCCGACGAGAAAAATCCATCAGCCGCCAAGCGTAATTGCTCGGCTCTTTGGTTGAGTGTTTCATTCACCACCTGGACGTAGTCGACTCCGACAACCGAGATTTTTTCGATGACCGCCAACACGTCCGCAGCTCTTACTACCGGAGTGTAAGTGCCTCCACTCTCTCTCGCGATGCCGACAGCAGCCCGTGGATAGGAAAGAGCCTCTTCGCCGAGCGCAAAAACATGAATCTTGATGTTGGCCTTGCCGGACAGCCGGGCCGCGTTGATGGCCAAATTGGTGTCCTCAGGTGTGGGCCTCTTGCCGCCGCCGATGGGCAGAGTTGGAAACCCGTCCGTTAAGAGCAATTCCACTTTGATCGCATCAGGTCGCTTCTCGCTGATTCCGATTCCCATCAACTCTTTGATTCCCGTACGTATGCCCTCGACCATGTTTGTCCCGCCGTGCGGACCCGCTCTCAGGATATCGTCGAGTGCGCGTCGAACTTGCTCGAAATCATGAGTGAGCGGCTGAAGCAATTTCGCGCCTTCGCCGAAGGTCACCACGCCCACCCGGGTGGTTTGGGAATTAAGCTGAAGGAGCAGGCGCCGCGCGGCTGCGACCTCGGCCGCAATGACGGAATTCCGCAGGTTGCGCGCCGGAGGGTGCCCACCAATGACGATTCCACCGATGCCGATCTGAGGCCGACCGAACCCGGAAAAGCCCGAATTGTCGGGAATCTGAGAGAGATCACCAAAATCTACCCCTGCGTATTGAGCCGTGCTGCCGGAAACGTCCAGCACGAAGAGGATATCGACATTCGGGGACCGTCCGATATCCGTAGCCACCTTCCCGCTGACAAGCACCAAATCCTGCTCTTGCGTTATTTGGGAACCGTCCTTCGGCGAGAGTATTTGCACTTTGGGCTCTGCAGCTTGCAGTATGGCCGATACGGGCATTAGCAGCAAAACAAAAGAGCACACGGCGCAGAACCGATTTTTCAACTGGTTCATAGGCGGCATCCCTAAGTTTAAAACGCTAACATGATTTGGTAGGAGTGTAAACGAGAACGGAGACGGGTCTTTTGCACTTGTACCACAACAATTCGCGGCATGGTATAATTTGGGATTATGAACCCGATGATCACTTTTTTCATAATTGCCCTCGGCTTGTGTTTAATGCCGGGACTCCTCTTGGCCGATTATACGCTGGTATTAAAAAACGGCAGGCGCATCACCGCACCAAGCTACCGAGAAGAAGGTTCTATGGTTAAAATTCCAGGGCTGGGCGGCGAGTTTGGCATCCCCAAAAACCAGATTCAAACGATTTTGAAGGCGGGTGCAAGCGAACGGGGGCTGAGCATCACTGACCTGGAAGCTTCGAGTCGCAGAGGTGAGGTTCCCGTCCAAAAGTCAGCCGAGACATTGCCCCAGGATGTCACCGGGCTTCCAAGTTCAAAAGAAACAAAGCCGTTGGTGAATGCTGAAGAAGAAATAGAATATCAAAAGAGACTGGCAGAAGTGACCAAGAAACTCGAGGCGGCGAAGCAAGAATATTTTGACGCGACGCAAGGCGGAGGCAGCGCTTCGAATCTGAGCAAAGAGGGATGGAGTGGCTGGATCGCGGACCTCGGTTCGCGGATACGCGACTCCCAAAAGGTGCCTGGCGGGGGAGGACCTGCCTCCACTCCACCGATGCCATCCTCGGCTCCGGCTTATACTCCCCGGGAAAAAAAGATCAGCGATTTGCGAATCCAGATCGACACCCTGCAAAAGGAGCGCGACGACATAGTTGCCGAAATGAAAAGCAAAAATATCCCGACGGGAACCCCATGATTTGGGATCACGCGTCAGTCCTTACAGTAATTCAGCCGCCGCTCTCAATCCCAACAGGTAGCTCTGCACACCAAACCCGGAGATCTGGCCAACGGCAGCGCCGGCAATGTATGAATGGTGCCTGAATTCTTCCCTTTTGTAGATATTCGAGATGTGTATCTCGACCGTGGGGACTCCGGCAGCCGTAATCGCATCTCTCAGGGCTAGACTCGAATGCGTATACGCCGCCGGGTTGATCACAATAGCGCCGAACCGACCGGGCGCCTCCTGAATCCAGTTAACCAAATCGCCCTCGCTGTTCGACTGTCGAATTTCGACCGTGACGCCGAGTTCTTTTGCCAGGCTGCGGATCATTCGGTTGATTTCGTCCAAACTCAGACGGCCATATATCTCGGGTTGCCGCTTGCCAAGAAGATTGAGATTGGGCCCGTTGAGCACTAGAATTGTATTTTTCTTCTTTGCCATGAATGACCTTTCACGTTGCCCTGCACGGCTCTTCGAGTCGGCCAGGTTGTCATTTTTTGATCGCGCTTATTATCTGCTCGGGTGTCAACCAATGAAAGCGCGTCTTGCCAATCCCGGCGCACACGACGAACTTGATTTTGCCAGCCGCCGATTTCTTGTCCACTTCCATGCCCGCCATTAATGCCTGCGTCGATATCTCGGACGGGATCTTCGACGGCAGCCCGGCTTTTTCGATAAGTTTGTGAATTCGCTCGACGTTCATTTGATCGCAAAAACCCTCACGCATCGAGATCAGAGCGGCCTGGGCCATACCAATGGCAACGGCCTCCCCGTGCAGTAATGAACGGTAGCCGGTGCTGGCTTCCACGGCGTGCCCAAGGGTGTGACCAAAATTGAGTACCGCCCGATAATCGTCCTCTCGTTCATCTTTTTCGACGACTCGGGCCTTGATGGCACATGACGTAAGGATCACGTCGATGAGCAGCTGGCGATCAACGTTGACAAGCCTGGCAATATTCGCTTCCACACGACTGAACAGGCGTTGATCCTCGATTATGCCGTACTTGATTACCTCGGCCAGACCGGCGACCAGTTCCCTGCGAGGCAACGATCGCAACACGGCCACGTCGATCAAGACCAGACGCGGTTGGTAGAAGGCGCCGATGAGATTTTTTCCGTCCTGATGATTGACGCCGGTCTTACCGCCCACACTGGAGTCGACTTGGGCCAGCAGAGTCGTGGGTACTTGAACGTAGGTTACCCCACGAAGATAAGTGGCGGCGGCAAAACCTGTGATATCCCCGACCACACCCCCTCCCAAGGCCAACAAGCAAGACTTGCGGTCAAATCGCTCGCCGATGAGACGGTCAAATACCTTGGTCAGTGATTCCAGGTTTTTGTATTCTTCTCCGTCGGGAATCAGAATGGGCGTGACCTCAAATCCGGCTTCTGTCAAAGCCTCGTGCACGGGGTCGAGATAGATTTGCGCCACCGTTGGGTTGGTGACGACCGCGACCTTCCCTCGCACACCCGATTGTCGGAGAATCTCACCGACGCGCGAAAGTATCGCTTCGCCGACGTAAATGGGGTACGAGCGCTCCCCTAAATTGACCGTCAAAGTCTGCATCAGTTTAGATTTCCGGCCCTAACTGACCAATGATCTTCTCTACCACGTCATCGACGCCTAAATCGCTGGTGTCAATCATTACTTGGGCGCTTGAATAGCGCTTTTCGCGCTCCTGCAACAGATCTGCGATTCGCTTGCCCTTATCTGCGCCCTTGAGCAAGGGCCGTTGCTTCCCGCTTCCCACGCGCCGCAGAAGCACATCCGTCCTGGCCTGGAGACACACCATCACGCTTTTGTCCTGGAGCATTCGGAAATTATCGTCATCCATCACTACGCCACCGCCGGTTGCGATGACTTGACCGCGTTTGCTCAGAACTTCGCTCAGCATCTGCTTTTCTCGCTCACGGAAATAGGGCTCTCCTTTCGCGGTGAAGATCTCACGAATTTTTAGTCCTTCCGCTTTCTCAATCGCTTTGTCGAGGTCCACAAATCGCCTCTTGAGTCGACGCGCGAGCCTGCGACCCACGGCGCTTTTCCCCACCGCCATGAAACCAATAAGAGCGATGTTGGGCCTGGGATGTTCTGACACCGCGTTAGAAATTCTTAATCTGCTCCAGGAAGTTTTCGTAATTGCGCCGAATTTCGCGCAACGAGTCTCCGCCGAATTTCTCTAGAAAAGCGCATGCGAGTTCAAACGCGACCACGGCCTCGCCCACCACCGCAGCCGCGGGGGCAGCGCAGACGTCAGAGCGCTCGACGGACGCATCGGCTGGCTCTTTGGATTTGAGGTCGACAGACTGCAGGGGGCTCATCAACGTAGAAATGGGCTTCATGGCAACGCGAACCACCAACGGTGCTCCGTTGCTCATGCCTCCTTCGGTCCCACCCGAGTTGTTGGAGCCGCGATAGAAGCCCGTTGGGACGATCCGCGGTTTCCCTTGCGTCACCATTTTTGCAGGATCGAAAAAGATTTCATCGTGCACCTGAGAGCCTCGGCGCCGAGCCATTTCGAAGCCGAGCCCTATCTCGACGCCTTTGATGGCTTGAATGCTCATGAGTCCCTGGGCCAGGCGCCCGTCGAGTTTTCTGTCCCATTGGGTGTGAGTGCCCAGCCCGGGCGGCAATCCCAGAGCTACAACCTCGAAGATGCCGCCCAATGTGTCGCCGTTTTTCTTGCACTCCTCGATGAGATCGATCATTCTCGCTTCGGCCTCTTTGTCTGCCGTGCGCACCGGTGAAACTTCCGAACGGGAATACATTTCCTCGTAATCCAGACCATCGGTGTTGGCCGCTACGCTGCCGATGGAGCGAATATAGCCCATGACCCGGATGCCAAAGGGAGAAAGAAGCTGCTTGGAGAAAGATCCGGCTGCGGTTCGGGAAACGGTGTCTCGGGCGCTGGCTCTCTCCAAGATGTCGCGTATATCCTGACGATCATATTTGAGGACTCCGGTGAGATCGGCGTGGCCCGGACGGGGTTTGGTCACTGCTATTTTCTCGTCGCGGTCTCCCGGTTGCGCGGACATTTTCTTCGTCCAGTTTTTCCAGTCCCGGTTCTCGATGCCTAGGGCAACGGGAGAGCCGAGCGTTTCCCCCCAGCGAATCCCGGAACGAACCTGAACTTCGTCCTTTTCGATCAACATCCTCCCGCCGCGACCATAGCCTTGTTGGCGGCGCCAGAGGTCATGGTCAATCTTGGAGACATCGATGGAAAAGCCCGCCGGAACGCCGTCGATGATAATGGTTAAACAGGGACCGTGGGACTCCCCCGCCGTGACATAACGCAGCATGCCGGCATCCTACTCTTTTCCGTCTTAGTAAACTAGAGGTTGGTAAGGCTGGGAACCGGTCTTCAGCCTCCCTGGGTTTGCCTGAGCTGCTTGCGCCATAAGTTATCGGCACTCGGCAGGTTTTCGGCGCCGGATTCCAAAATTCGCGGCGTAATAAAAACCACGAGTTCCTCGAAATCCTTCTGCCATGAAGACTTCTTAAATAGCCATCCCAGAACGGGTATGTCCTTTAGATAAGGGACTCCAGAGTCTGAGGTGGAACTCAAATCTTTCATGATGCCGCCGATGACGACCGTTTCGCCGTCACGCACCAAGACATTAGCTTTCGCCTCTCGTGTATTTTCTTGTGGAATAAGATCGACCGTTCTACCAAAGTCCAAAGTACTGGACTTGACGACGATCTTCAACAATACAAAACCGTCAGCCGACACCTGCGGTGTCACGGTCAAGATGATTCCTGCCCTGATTTCGCGAATGGCCCCTGCCTCTCCTACCGTAGCCGCGGTGGTTCTGACCCTAATAATGTTTGCGCTCTCGATCTGGGACTCAACATTGTTCAACGTGACAACCGAGGGCCGGGATATGATCTTCACATGACCTTGCTTCTCCGCCGCCGTGAGAAATGCGTTGACATTGGTGTGTGCGATGCCGAATCTGAATCCTTCATTCGGAACCGGAAAGGGAGGAGCCACCGTATTGGGCGCTCCTTCAAACGGTGTGCCCGCCAAAAACCTCGAACTGGCAACGGACAGGATTTTTGAGCCAGCATGCGCAAAGTCGATCTCTGTGCCCAACGACCGAGAAAACGTCGGCGTCGTTTCGAGAAGATTCGATTCAATCAGGACTTGCGGGGTTCGCACGTCCAGTTTGGCAAGGAGACTTTGCGCTTCTTCGATACCCTTCTTGACGTCCCGGACGATCAGCGTGTTGGTTCTCTGATCGGCGACGATGGTTCCTCTTGGACTGAGAACATTCTTTACTTTGTCCACCAAGTCTTTGTCGGTATTATCTTGCTCGTCTTTGCCCTTGATGACCCTCGCATAGTTCACCGTCAAGTACGCCGTTTGCAGCGGCTCGAGATTTTCCTCCGCCTTTTTAGCCGCTGCCAGGGCGTCTCGTTCCGCTTTCAGCCGTCCCGCCGTGGAAATGCGAATTACGTTTTCCACCTCCTCTTTGCCTAGACCGTTGGTGTCAACCAACAGATCCATTGCCTGGTCCCAGGGAACTTCGATCAGCCTAACCGTAATCTTCCGTGTCACATCGTCCGTGACCACGATGTTTTTTCCGCTCACCTCTGCGAGAAGACGAAAGACGTTCTTGATATCGGCGTCTTTGAATTCAAGGGAAATCTTCTGTCCCGTGTACTTCTTATCTTCTCCCGTCACTTGCTCCAGTGCCGTTCTGCGTCCTCCGCCCTGGCCCAATGCCTGCGCAGTTTCGCCTCCCCGGATATCTGCGCGCACGCCCGCTCTCACCAGAGTTACGTCCTTTTTGCCAGTCGCATTTTGGTTGGGAACGCCGATGACGATTCTAAGGCCGCCGCTGTCGGGCGTTATGGTATAGGGAGGCACCGTGGCAGCGGCAATATCAGTGACAAGGCGGACATTCCCTTCGCTCGTCGCCAACCGCAGGCTTCCGACCCAATGCGTGTCTACGCGAAAAACCTCCGACCGGGCGGGGCCCGTCTCTCCCTGGAGGATATCCAATACGATCCGCGATGGTTGCGGCAGGGGGAAGTGACGATATTCGCTGACGGGTTGTGAAAACTTCACATACAGAGTGGTCTGGCCAAGCTCTTCACGAACGGACAGTTCCTGCAGACTGAGGCCGCGCGTCTCGGAGACTTGCTGTGACTGGCTGGACTGAGATTGAGCCGGTTTCGCCTGCGGTTTTTGGGCCGAGCCCTGGGTCGCCGCAGGCATCGGCTCTTTATCGGCGCTCACCGAACAACCCGATAAACCCGTCAAAGCAAAGAAACCAATCAGCGCCAAGACAATGATTGATATCTCAGCAGTACGTCCCCGAACCCAACGATTTAGACCCACCATGAAGATAGTCCCCATCTTTGTCACCACCCTAGTCCACCGAAAGCTTCAGGCTCACCTCGCGCGGCTTCTTCTTGCCATAAAAGTCCTCGTAATACTCCATGACCACGACTTCGTTGCGGTGAATTGCCTTCACTTTTCCTTCGTTGCTGCCAATGGGAGTCCCCACCGTGATAATATAGCCAAGGCCCCCTGTATCTTCGATCAACGCTCGTGGTTCTTTGATGTCCCAAATGATTCCCACAAGTTTGAGTTGGCTCAATTCGAAACGCTCTAGAGGAGACAGATTCTCTTTGGGACGCGCGGTTGTCTTTGTCCTCAGATTGTAAGGGCGAAACGGATCTCTCTTGCCTTCGCTGGAGAAATGTGGGCCCGCCGGCTGCCCGGCTTTTTTTGGCGGCAGGGTCAACTCATCACCCCCAGATTTAGTATCGCCGGGCCGTTTCGCGCCCATGGCTCGCTGGAGCTTATCCTTGGCCGCGTCCGTCAAGGCCTCTAGACTCTTACCGATGGTTGCCGGGGCCTTGTGAAATTTCTCAACCGCCTCTTTAGTCTTTTGCGACGGCGTCTGTAAGGGGTCCTGCGCCGCGATGATTCCAACCCGGGAGAATCCCAGCAGACCAAGTATCAATAACCAAATCCAAGCCTTACACAGCGTGCTCATTCTGTACTTATTTCTTGGCTGCTTTTGCCTTCTCCTCGGCTATTTTCTTTCGTTCCGCCTCATCTAGAAAACGGTACGTCGTGGCCAGGCTGGATGTCTCAAGTTCAATTTGATTTCCGCTCACTTTGGGATTTCTGAAAGTGATATTATCAATGTTGACCAGACGACTCAGCCGTCCCACTTCGTCGAAAAATGTTACAACGTTGTAAAAGTTTCCCTTAACGTTAATGTCAACCGGTATCTCGGCGTAAAATTCCTTGTAGTTCTCCGACCGGGGGCGAAAGAGGAGAACCTCTAATCCCGACGCTTGAGCCTTGGCCGAAATGCTCCTCAACAGATCGGCAATTTCTTTTTTATTCGGCAGTTGGCCCACAGCTTCTTTTAGCCTCGCGTCCAACTCGCGCAGCTCTGCCTGCAATTTGGGCAGGTTGGCGGCCCGTTGTTGCTTGATCTTTACATCGTTCCGTGCGGCTTCCACGTCATCGGCCAGGCGTGAAATTTCCTCCGATCTGGGACCATACCATAGCGTGTAGTAGCCCGCCATGAGCAAAACAATAAGAGCCACGAGAATGGCAATTTTCTGGTTATTGGGCCGTTGAAGAATACTATCGAGAAATGCGTTCACCCTTGGTTTCCTTTTTTCCCAGCTGACTTGTCTTGTGGCTTGCCATCACCGTCAGCCGCTGCAGCTTGATATAGAACGGTGACCTTAATGCCAAATTTTTTGTACGGGCCGGTTTTGTCATCGGCCTTCGTCGTTTCGATCAGCTCGACGTCCTTGAAATAAGAATATTTCGCCAACGACTTGAGAAAATCCGCAACTGTCTCATTATCCAGGGCCAAGCCGTTGATCACGAGGCTGCCGTTGGCTTCTCGAAACTCTGTTAACCAAAGGTTGGCCGGAGTCGCCGCGGACAGGCTTTCCATGACGCGCACAGGCCCAACTTTTTGTTTGCTAATATCCTCGATGACTTTATGCTTGCTCTTGAATTCCTTGATCTTGGTTTGAAGATTAGCGACTTCCTGCAGTTTTGAGTTAAGAACCTGTATCTGCTGGCGCAGATCCGCAAGTTCCTCGCCGAGCCTTGACAACCGAGAGGACTGATACCAATAACCGCCTGCAAGCACGAGCCCCGTTATCGCCAGGGCAATCAGGCCAACTGTGAGATTTCGCTTGCGACCGACCTCCGCGGCGATTTCACGCACCGGGAGTAAATTAATGCGAATCATTTGTCCCCCGGTCTCCTAATCGACAATCCGGCCCCGACGGCAAAAACAGGCGCCGTATCCATTAGAAAATTCCGATCAATTCCCCTGTCGACCGTGAAGCCTCGAAACGGCTCCGCCGTGCGCACCGGAACGCCCATATGCTCTTCTAGTATCTCCCGCAATCCGGGTACTTTGGAACTTCCACCGCTCACATAGATCGTTTTTAGGCCGCCGCCCTCTTCCGACGGAATCGAGCCGTAAAGAGTCACCGTTCTCCGAATTTCCTCGGCCATATTCTCAGTGTGCCTCTTTAGCATGGCGCCGATGTCGACGTTTTTTTTCCCGTCGAGGAGTCCCGTTACCTTGAGGGTCTCGGCGGCTTCAACGGGCACATTCAGCTCTCTTTTGATGCAGTCGGTAAATTCCTCTCCGCCAATGGGAAGGTCGCCAGTGAACGAGGATAGACCGTTGTGCAGCAGTGTGATTGTCGTATAGCGTGATCCGATGTGGATCAACCCCACGATGCCTCCGTTCTCCTCCGCCGTATAATTGGCCTCGTACATGTTCTCCATGGCAAAGTAGTCAACATCCATGAGGGTAGGCTTGAGGCCAGCTTCCTCGATGGCATCGGTGTAGCTGTTGACGATTTCTTTCTTCACTGCGACCAGAAGAACCTCCATTCTGCTGCCGCCGTCAACATAATTGAGAACCTGATAATCGAGATTTACGTTCTCCAGGCTCTCAGGGATCACGTTATTGGCCTCGAATTCGATATTGGCTTCGAGTTCGCTCTCTTCCTGCATGGGCATCTGAATTTTCTTCATGATGACGGCCCGGCCGGGAACCGCGGATATCGCTTGCATGGACCTAACGCCGTTTTCGCGAATAAGGTGCCGAATCGCTTCCACGACCGGCTTGGGGTCAACCACCATGTTGTTCTGAATCGCATCCGTTGG
>JBFJNS010000026.1:0-12747 GCA_041618055.1 Binatia bacterium | reverse complement strand
GTAGACGCCGCGATCGGGCTCCAGCCCCTGGACCTCGCAGGTCATCTGGCCATGGAGGAAGCGCGCCCGGTCTTCACTTGCGATAGAGTCCCTTGATGAAGCCGTCGTCGTCCAATCGCTTCACAAAACGCACATCCATGAAGTTTTCGGCGTTGGCATTCTTGGCTCGTGGGTCGCGGGTGGCAATCTGCTCCAGGACGAAACGCATGCCACCAAGGGTGGGATACGGCACGCGCGCTAACTTGGGTGCGTAAAAGCCGACCGTCGAGGCGAGAATTCCAGGATCCTGGATCCCCGTATATTTGCTTGTGACCTTCGTCGCCAATTCCGGGTTGTTTTTGTACAATGCGATGGCCTCGGTATAGGCGCGGACAAAACGCTGGACCGTGTCGGCATTGTCGCGCACGTAGGTCTTCTTGGCCACGATGCCGACGAAAGGGAACTCGAGGCCGAGTGCCGCGACGTCCACGATCTCCCTATAACCGAGCTGTTTGGCTCGGTCGGTGAACGGGTCCGCTAAGGCACCGGCCGCAATCCGGCCGGACTGCATACCGCCCATGATTCCGGGGTAGTCTTCCAATTGCACCAGGGCCACGTCTTTATCGGCCTGGAGGCCGAATTTGCGGATCGCGAAACGCGCCGAGATGTCCGTGTTGGAGCCAAAGCGCGTGATGCCGATAGCTTTACCCTTCAAGTCCTCCATTCGCGACACATTGCCCATAATAACGATGGGCGTGGTGTTGAGGGCCACGGCCACAAACGTGACGTCAATGCCGGCGACGCCAGCGGCCAGCGCCGCAGGCCCGCCCATTTGAGCCATCTGCACCTCCCCCGCCACGAGTGTCTGGGCCATTGTGGAGCCGCTGCGGATATAAGCCACATCGGTCTGCAGCCCATTTTTTTCGAAGAGACCCGCCTCCCTCGCCATCCACAACACCGCATGAGGTCCAGATATGGCTGCATACCCTGACATGACACGCACCGGGGTCTGGGCGCCGGCAAGGCCCGCCATACACAAAACAATGAGCGTGCTTACGATCAGTTGCATAAAGAGATCTCCCAAGCTTGATTCTGATAGTCGTTCGGCAGTATAGGGGTAAGCGGGAAGCGAGGTCAACAACGAAACTCACCTTCGTTAAGCCACGGGAGACGCAACGGAAGGGGCGCCGCTAGCGCGAACTGGCGAGTGGAGTCTTCAGCTTGCCGTCTGTCGCGCGGCGGGCGCAGATCGATGTCCGAACGAAGCTGCGCGTAAGCGAATAAGGGGGTCTTATGGCGAATACCAGTCGTGGAGCGACACTCTTGGGGCCGGACAAGCTCGAAATCCGTGAGTATCCTATCCCCGAGGTGGCGCGAGACGGCGGATTGGTACAGATCGAGATGGCCGGCGTCTGCGGCACAGATGTGAAGTACTATCACGGCAAGATTCAGCTTCCGGTGCCGGTCATTCTCGGGCACGAAATTCTGGGTCGTGTGGTCAAGTTGGGAAAAGATGCCGCAGGGATTCACCACCTCCAGGAAGGGGATCGGATCATTCTTAAAGGGGCGTTGGGTTGCGGTCGTTGTGCGGACTGCCGCCGCGGAGCAGCCCGGTTTTGTAAGCAGCGCACGAGCTACGGCGGTCGCACCTCGTGCGACAAGCCGCCGCATCTCTTTGGCGGTTTTGCTGATTATCTTTATCTGGCGCCCGATGTGCTTGCTACCAAGGTCAGCGACGATCTGCCGGCGGAAGCCGCGGCTCTGGTCGGGTCGGTCATGGTCAACGGCTTCCAGTGGGCCATCCGCAAGGGCGGCGTGAAAATGGGCGACTATGTGCTTATTCAGGGGCCGGGCCAACAAGGCTTGTCTTGCGCCTTTGCCGCCCGGCAAGCCGGGGCTGCGCGGATTTTTGTCAGCGGGATTGGCCGAGACAGCAAGAGACTCGAGCTGGCAAAAAAATTCGGCGCCCATCGCACGATCAACGCCGAGGAGGAAAACGTACTCGAGATCGTTCAGAAGGAAACCAACGGCGAGATGGCGGACGTTGTGGTGGATGTATCCGGCAGCCCCAAAGCGATCGTCACGTCGCTGGCATGCGTGCGCCGCCAAGGCACGTTGGTCTTGGCGGGGCTGACCGGGGATGCGACGGTGACACCTTTGCTCATGGACAAAATCGTTTGGGGAGAGATCCGCATCCAGGGTTGTTATACGGCGGATAACGACGCCACCGAAGCCACGCTGAGACTGCTGGAAGAAACCCGATTTCCGGTGCAAGAAATGGTTAGCCATGTTTTTCCGTTGGAGCAAACCGAGCGCTGCATCCAAGCGGTAGGCGGAGAAATCCCCGAGCTGTTTCCGACCAAGGCGCTCATCAAACCTTGAGCGAAAGGCGAATGACATGATCGAAGGACTTCAAGACAAGGTGGTCATCGTGACGGGAGGGGGCCATGGCATTGGTAAGGCGTATTGTACGGGTTTCGGCAGAGCCCATGCTCGCGTCGTCGTTGCCGATATCGACAAACCGGCAGCCGATGACGTGGCCGCCCAGATCACGAAGGAGACGAGGTCCGAGGCACTTTCGCTTCACGTCGATGTCGCCGATGAGAAATCCACTCAGGATATGGCCGCGGCCGTGTTGGCACGATTCGGCCGCATTGATGTGTTGATCAACAATGCGGCTATATTCGCCACCATCCCCATGAACCGGGGGCGCATCGAAAGCATTGCGCCCGAGGAATGGGACCGGCTTATGGCCGTTAATCTCAAGGGGCTCTTCTTCTGTTGCCGCGCCGTATTGCCGACGATGCGCGGTCAGAAATCGGGCAAGATCATCAACATCGCTTCCGGCACTGTGTATAACGGCAGCCCCGGGCGTATTCATTACGTGACTTCGAAAGCAGGGACGATCGGATTCACCCGCACGCTGGCGCGCGAGGTCGGCGCTGACAACATCACCGTCAACGTCCTCGCACCCGGCAACACCTTGTCCGAGGAGAATCCCACGGAGGAAATGCTGCGCTTTCGCCAGGCATCCGTCGGGAGCCGCGCTCTGAAGCGGGTCCAGGTGCCGCAGGATCTGGTCGGCGCCATGTTATTCCTCGCCTCGCCCCTCAGTGATTTCATCACGGGCCAGACCATCAATGTCGACGGCGGCATTGCATTCTTGTGACCGGCTCGGCCTGCAGAGGCGCGCTCTGCCCCAGCAGGCGACGAATCAAAGGAGAAGCAAATGAAGGTTGGTTATTCCATTATTGACGCCGACGGGCACGTCATGGAGCGGGATGCGGAGCTGCGGGAGTTTCTAGAGGGACGCTACGGCCAAGGTCCGCATTTTCAAACCTACAGTTACTTCCCTTCTCTCGACGGTTGGAACCGCGGTTTCGGGGTGCCTGGCAAAGTGCACGAAACCCCGGCATCGAAATGGCTGGAGTTTCTCGATGAGCTGGGCGTGCACACCACCGTCCTGTACCCCACCGGCGGCCTGGCCCTCGGCCTCATACAAAACCCCGAGTGGGCTTGCGTCATTTCCCGCGCTTACAACTCCTGGGTTGCCGAGCGCTACAGCAAAAAAAGCTCGCGCCTCAAAGCAGTCGCTCTCCTGCCAGTTCATGAGCCCGTTGAAGCGGCCAAGGAATTAGAGCGCGCCAAGAATCTCGGCCTTGTCGCTGGCCTTTTGCCTGCCGTCACGGTCCTGAACGTCGGTTACGGGCACACGAGATTCGACCCCATCTATCAAGCCGCCGAGCAACTCGACATGCCGCTGGCGGTTCACGGTGCGCCAAGTCGCGGCATGGGCTTCGACTTCTTCAATAAATTCCTCCACGTGCATACTCTGGAACACCCTTTCGCGATCCTGATTCAGTTTACTCACATGATCTTTGAAGGCGTGTTCGTGAGATTCCCCAGACTAAGGGTGGCCTTCCTGGAAGCAGGTTCCGGCTGGCTTCCCTACATGATGGATCGGATGGACGAGGAATTTGAAAAGCCTTACCGGTTCCAAGCGCCATTGCTAAAACAGAAGCTCAGCGATTACATTCGTTCCGGGCAGGTATGGGCGACCTGCGAGGTTGAAGAACAGGCACTGACTCAAGTTCTGAGACAGTTCAACCCCCATTGTCTCATGTGGCCGTCTGACTATCCTCACGAGCGCCTGCCCGATATGTTCAAGCGGGACATCCCTGAATTCTTGCAGCGCGCGGACATCGACGACGAGAACAAGAAATTGATCCTGCACGATAATCCGAAGACATTTTACAAACTTGAAATTTGATTTGGAGCGAAGGAGGCGTGACCATGCGATTGAAAGACAGAGTTGCGATCGTCACGGGCGGGGGTGTCGGTATCGGCAAAGCGTACTCTCACGGATTGGCTAAAGAAGGAGCCAAGGTCGTGGTCGCCGACATTCAGGAATCCGAGGCGAAAAAAGTCGCCGCCGATATTAGGGAAGCGGGAGGCGAGGCGATGGCCGTGGCCGTGGACGTGACCTCGGAGGAGAAGACTCAGGCCATGGTGCAGGCGACGCTCAAGGCATACGGCAGGATCGACGTGCTCGTGAACAACGCCGGCCTGTACTCCGCTTTGAAAAAGAAACACTTTATGGACATCGACGCCGAAGAATGGGATCGAGTCATGGCGGTGAATGTGAAAGGTTTGTTTCTTTGCGTCAAGGCGGTTTATCCCACCATGAAGCAGCAAGGGAAAGGGAAGATTATCAACGTCTCTTCGGGAACGGTGCTTGGCGGCACACCGCTCTTTCTCCACTACGTTTCCTCGAAGGCGGCCGTAGTGGGTTTCACGCGCTCACTGGCGCGCGAAGTCGGCGGCGATAATATCTGCGTCAACGCGATCATGCCGGGTCTGACGATTTCGGGCTCGAATCAAGAAGGCGTCATGAGTGCCGAGCAGTTGGCCGATCGCAGGAAACGGCGCTGCTTCCAGCGGGATCAGTACCCGCAGGATCTCGTGGGCACGATGATTTTTCTTGCCTCCGAAGACAGCGACTTCATGACGGGTCAATCCATCGCCGTCGACGGCGGGATGAACATGCACTGAGGGGAACAAAGACGAGCTTTAGTGCCGACAGTCCTGGTCGATGCCGAGTAGACTGGGAAAGAATCCGCCGATTGTCAAAACATGCGAAAAGATCCTTCAAGCAGGAGTCTTTGTTAAGGATTCTTCTCTGGCGAATCCGAGACCTGGGCGCTGCGTGCGATTTCGCGGTTAAGCGCCTTCACGCAAGCGCACTGCCCCTCGGCTCACTGGAAAATCATGCTGGTGAAGGTGACGACGGAACCGGTCTCGCGCGTAAAAGCTTGGCTGTATTTGAGATTGGTTCCGCGATTCCCGTCGAGGAGGTGAAGCAGAGAGTAGAGGGGGGAAAAGCCGCAGATCCTTCTTTTGTCTTGGTCCTTTGCGACCTCATTAACAAATCCGGTTGCATCCAGAGCCGCGAGGCGATCGATCAGAAAACCGTCTTCTTCCGCTAGCCATTTGAGCGTGTCGTCAGTGATGGGTTCGGGATCGCCGAACTGCTGCCCCACGTGAGCCAAATCGACCCCCGCGATGAAACAAGCCTGTCTTGCATCTGAGCCAGTCCAACGGCGCATCGCCTCGAGAAACGTTTTCACGGAAGCGCTTTTTTCCGGGGCGCTTCTTGTCATTACCATCGCGTGAAAAGAGGAGACCAAGATCGGCACGATTTTGAAAGGCTTCTCGCGTTCACCCTTCATTTCGGCTCGCAGTTGAGCAATGTATTTCAAGAATACGATTTGGAACTCGAGCGAGTGCTCGCCGCGGTGAAGATACTCATCGGCAAACAGATCCTCTTTACACGCCTGCTGCAGCCGAGTGACAAATTCCTTGTCCGTCTCCACCGACCCGAGCGGCGTATCGAAATCTTTGAGCGTCAAGATAAAGGGCGTATCGCCGCCACAATGGGACGTTCCAAGGATGATGTAAAGATCCGCTCCCTCGCTTTCCGCGAGCTTCTTATAGGCCCACGCGTAGGCTGGCCCGCCGCGGTGGAAATCGATATGGGGTGCGACAATGGCCTTGGGGGTTGCGCCCGCGTTGCCGAGCGCAGGGAGACCGGGGCCCTCGGGTGAAAGAAAAAAACCGTTGAGCTGTGTCTTCAACGCATCAGGAGCCTTTTCATAGGCACCGCCGGCGTGGGCCGCCGGCCGCGTCGGCATGCGACGGAATTCCGCAATGACGGCCTTTCTGTGGTCGAGAAAGCGCGGGGTGAAAAGGTAATAATGCTGGTCCAGCATTTGCACAAAGTTTTTGAGCTCGTCGCTAAGAAGCACTGAGCCAAATTGTCTTGCGTAGGCTTCTTGGATATCGACAAAGGAGTGCTGGCCGTCGAAGTGGGATAAAATGAAATAGGCCGCGGGTGAGATCCCCAAGGGGTTGGCAAGATGCAAAGGATCCTTGAGATAAATAAAAGTCTTACCGTCCTGCTGGACGGGAAAGACGTCAACGGGGCGTAGCCTGGGCCAGTCGACCATGGCGAGTGAAAGGAAGCATGTCGGCGAACCGGGAAATGAAGCGCGGCCTCGCGTCATGCGAACCGATGATTTGTGCGATTTTGCCTACGGGAGTCAGCCCATTCCCAGCTTTTGCCTTGCCTCTTCGCTGATCATGCTGGGGTTCCAAGGTGGGTCCCAAACGAGATCAACGGTCGCATCGCCGACCCCATCCAAGGCGAGTATTTTTTGCCGTGCGTCATTGGCGATGAAGGTGCCCATGCCGCAACCCGGGGCCGTAAGGGTCATTTTCACGGCCACCTTATCATTATCGACCTGGACATCGTATACCAGCCCGAGGTCGACGATGTTAACGGGTATCTCCGGGTCGTAGCAGGACTGGAGCGCTTCGTAGACTTTCTCCTTGGTTATCATGTTCACTCACTCCTTTTATTGGCGATGTCAGTGCGTCAACTCCACACGGCCGTCGTTCAAATTAGCTTCAAGAAGATACGATTCTTAAACCTGCACCCCGCTTTGAGCGCTCGGAAACAATCGAAAGCTGGCCCGCTAGTTTAGCGGCAATCTCCAAAAAACAGCGGCTTGCCTCTGATTGTGGATTCTGGACGAGAATCGGAACGCCCGCGTCTCCACCTTCCCGCAACGCCACGGCAATCGGAATTTCACCAAGGTATGGCATCTGTAGGCGTTCGGCAGCGCGCCGGGCGCCGCCGCGGGAGAAGATTTCATGTTTCTTTCCACAACCATCGCAGACGAAATAGCTCATGTTTTCGACGATCCCCAGGATGGGAATCATGACCTTGTCGAACATGTTCTTGGCTCGAACTACATCTGCCAGCGCAACGTCCTGGGGCGTTGCGACAAGGACCGCGCCGCTGACTTTGAGCTGTTGGGAAAAAGTGATTTGCACGTCGCCCGTTCCCGGCGGCATGTCTACAACCAGGTAATCGAGTTCTCCCCAGTGGACGTCGGCCATTAACTGGTGCAGGGCTTTTCCCAACATGGGCCCCCGCCAGATGACCGCCTGGTCGGCGTCAAGAAAGAAACCGATGGACATCACGGGTACGCCGTGCGCTTCGACCGGGGCAATCTTGAAGCCGCCGTCGACTTCTACTTTCGCCGGCCCGCCCTTTACGCCCATGAGAATCGGGACAGAAGGTCCGTAGATGTCGGCATCAAGTAACCCGGCCGTCGCACCGTGCATCTTGAGGGCAACGGCGAGATTGGCAGCAACCGTCGATTTGCCAACTCCTCCTTTTCCTGCGGCGACCAATACGATGTTTTTGACGGTGGGGAGCAGGTCGACTTGCCCCGTACCTGCCTTGCTTCCGCGTACCTGGGCGCCAAAGGTTATCTCGAGATCACGAATACCCGGCATTCGCGACAGCACTTTCTTGCAGTCAGCCTCAATCGTTTCGCGTAAAGGACAGGCGGGGGTTGTGAGCTCGACGGTGAAGCTGATCTTCCCGTCGTTGACGGCAAGATTCTTGACCATTCCGAGACTGACGATGTCGCGATGCAGTTCGGGGTCTTGGACCTCTTTCAATGCGGCGAGAATTTGTTCTGGACTCACGTGTTCCACGGGACTCCTTTCCGTAACAAATGGACTCTAGACCTATAAGGTCCACGATGTCAACAGGCAAGCCTAAATTAACGGTTAGCCGTTGAACTAGTCTCAGAGAATCAACTGGAATTGTGCGCTAGCGAGTTTAAATCTTGATGGTCTTTGCCCCTTTTGATAAAATCTGTCTATGTGCGAGAGACTGTTTGCTAGAACCGTTGAAGGGGGTACGATGAAAGAGGCACTGATGAAATTTTTCGTGGTTCTCCTTATGGCGACCACTGTCGGTTGTGCTGGCGGCTCTTTAACAACACGCGAAAAGGGCGCGGGTATCGGCGCACTCGGCGGCGCAGCGGCCGGCGGAATAATCGGCGCAGCCGTTGGTCACCCCGGAGCGGGAGCAGCCATCGGCGGAGCGCTTGGATTAGGGACCGGCGCCCTGGTTGGAGACCAACTCCAGGGCCAAGAGCGAACGCAGGCTGACCAACAACGTCAAATTGAGACCAATCAGGCAGAACTCGAGCGCCAAAGACGGGAATTGGAGAGGCTCAAGAGACAGCGCGAGTATTGATCCCAGCGCCTTTCGTCCTTTCTGAAGGGAGTGTATCGTGGGCAAACGATTTCTCTGTTGCCTAGCTATCTTTGTTCTCTTTGGTGCCGTCGCAGGATGTTCCGGCCCTCTAAGCACCCGGGAAAAGGGCGGGTTGATCGGGGTTGGACTGGGAGCGGGTACGGGGGCTATCATCGGCAGCACCGTCGGCCATGCGGCAGCGGGAGCCGCGATCGGGGGCCCGGTGGGGTTGATTGCTGGGGCTCTGATCGGGGACCAGCTCATGGGACAAGAACGGCGACAAGCTGACCAGCAACGAACCATAGACGCAAATCAGGCTGAGATCGAGCGTCTAAGAAGAGAGAACGAGAGATTGCGGCAGCAGCGAGGCGAGTGGTGATCTAGCCAGCGTCGAAAGAGGAGATTCGGCTATGGGTACGCGTGGAAATTTGCAGTCTCTAGGGATGATATTGTTGGGAGTCATCATCATCACAGCAGGCTGTTCCGGGGGGGGATTGACCACTCGGGAGAAAGGCGCAGGGATTGGCGCTCTTGGTGGTGCGGCTGCCGGTGGAATCATTGGAAGCGCGGTTGGCCGTCCGGGCACCGGTGCTGCCATCGGCGGAGCGCTAGGCCTCGGCGCCGGCGCCTTGATCGGCGATCAACTCCAGGGCCAGGAGCAGAAGCAGGCGGAACAACAGAAGGCCATCGACCAGCAGCGATCGGAAATCGCCAAGAACCAGGCGCTCATCGATGAACTGAAAAAGCGTAACATCGAGGCCCGGGAGACGAGCCGGGGCGTGATGGTTAATCTTCCCAGTGTGAACTTCCAGTTCGACAGTGCTGAACTGACGCCGGACGGCCGTGACCGAGTCAATCAAATAGCCGGCATCATAAGACGGGACGCACCTGATCGCAGGATCACGGTGGAAGGCCACGCAAGCAGAGAAAGCGCAGCCCAGGAGGCCTATAACCAACAGCTCTCGGAAAGACGGGCAGATAACGTAGCCGACGCGCTCGTGCGCAGCGGTGTCAACAGCAGCCGTATTTCGGCCCGCGGGCTGGGTACTCGTTCGCCGCTTGCCTCTAATGAGACTGAAGAGGGTCGGCGTCAGAACCGCCGCGTAGAGGTGATCATCGAAAATTAGCCGCCGAATTTTGGCTCGGTACCCGAGAGCAGTCGTTTAATGTTGCCGCTGTGGCGCAGGATGATCATCGCCGCAAGGAATGCTCCCGCCCCGATCAGCATGGGTGGGTAGGCAGCGATCCAGAGCACGACGGGTGCCGCGGCGGCAGCCGTTATGGAGCCCAGTGAAACTGCCCGACTAACAAACATTACAAGCGCGAAAACTCCAAGTAAGATGATAGTGGCTAGCGGGGCCATGGCGAGAAAAAAACCAAGCGCCGTCGCTACCCCTTTCCCTCCTTTGAATCTCAGAAAGGCAGGGTAAAGATGGCCCAAGAAGGCAGCCACGCCGGCAAGAACTGTCGCCGGCAATCCCATGTTGAATTGAATTGCAGCGATTACAGGTATGAATCCTTTGGCAGCGTCGGCGATCAGTGTTAACACCCCTTGTCGCTTGCCGACGACCCTAGCGACGTTGGTGGCGCCAACATTGCCGCTCCCCAAGTTCCTGACATCAATGCCTGCCAATCTTCCCAGCACATAACCCGAAGGCACGGAACCGAGCAAATACGAGAATATGACTAAAGCGATTTCCACCGGTTTGTAGTCAGGCTTGCCTGCGTTCGCCTAAAATCTCAGCTTTGTTCGTCTGGCTCGATCTCGCCTCAAGTAGAAGTTGCCGCCGCAGATCCAGCCGAGAAGAAAGAAGGCTACCGCAATCGCCAGCCAAACCGTTATATCCGATTCCCTGCCTTCTAGAAGATGGATGAGGGGGGGAGACTTGACCGGCTCCGCGGGTTTTGATTCTTTCTGTTCCGCAAAAGTGCGCGCGGGGCTGGCTGCAACCGGCGGTGATGATTCGGCCGCTGATTCGGTTGTCGAAACGGATTCGCCGTCAGACTTGACAGGAGCCTTCGTTCGCGTAGGAGGCGTATCCGGTACGCTCGACTGTGGTGTTTTGACGGTTGCTACAGCGGTTTCCCCGGCCATTGACTCCTTGGCGGGCGTCGGTTTTTGATCGTCATCCAGAATTTTCACGAGCGACTGATGCACATACCCCTGCTGACCATCCGCCGTTTTTACACGCATCCACTCGCCTTCCTGACCTTCGATAATCAATGGAGCATTTTCACTGAGGACAGTTATCGGCGTGTGGCTCAAGCCAGGGCCGCTACGCAGGTTGACGTGAGTTGCTCCCTGCACACTGGCTCGTCTTGCCTGCCCCTGTGCCGCAGCGGCACAGTAAATGACCGGCAGAATAAGGGTCATACAAACGAGCAAGACGGGAGATGTCCGGCGCACGAGATTCACGTATCTTATGTGACGCGATCAGGGCTCGACTTGGAAATTCGTCGAATTGCCCCCGCGTAAGAAACATAGCCCCAACCCGGGACTTCGGGGTGGGGCTATGACTATGGATCGTTCAGCAAAATGTTTTTCAACGATGGAACGCCGACTTAGGGCCGCTTATAGAAATCCGGATTCATGCGACTGTAGGTGCCAGACTTAGCCAGTTCCTCCTCAAACATCTTCCGTATGGAGGGATCCTCGTCGTAGTATTCGATCTGGTTGCCGCCTTTCTTCACGTCTTTGTCTACTTTGGTGACATCACCGAACCCTTCACCAAGGCTGTACTTGATGCCGCCCAATCGCGGCGGTAGATAGCGCGCCGGCTCCGCACCAGTATTGAAGTGCTGGTGGAACATCATGGCGGGCGGTGTGAAAACGCTCCCAGCCTGCCAGTCGTAACGTTTGATGGGCTCTCCTTCTCTCCAAAACAAAGAAAAACCCTTGCCGTTGATGATGATCACGTTAAAACCCGGGCCGTGGCGGTGTGCCTTTTTGTAGGTCCCGACAGGAAATTCCGAAATATGGGCAGCCATAGACCCGTTGGCCATTTCCAACATGACGTTCTTGCCGGTGGCCCCCCGCTCTAGCCAATCCTCCAGTTTAAAATTGCGCGCGTCGGCGATGAAATTCGTATCCCAAACGCGGCCAGGATACGCCTTTCCCTTGCCGCTGAAATACTCTGGTTCGCCGTTGAAGCGGTCGGTAAAATCACGAGGCGTGTTGAAGATGAAGTCCGCGTTATGGAAGAGGTTAAACACAATCGGCATGCTGTTAACCGAGAACAGCCGGGCAGGTTCGTCACCCTGACCGTTGAAGTGCTGATGCCAGGCATTCAGCGGCAACGAAAAAAGGCTGCCCTCATGCCACTCGAAGGTTTGTTTCGCTCCCTGATCGTTCCAGATGGTCGTAGCTCCCCGCCCCTTGAGAACGTACAGCATATCCTCGTATAGATGCCTCTCGGGGTTCAAACTTTTTCCGGCGGGAATCTCAACGACGTAGGCACCCGTTGCTCCCTCGGCGCCTTCCATGTTGATGAACGCTCCGTTTCCCCCCTTTCGAGCCCACGGTTTGAGCTCCACTTTTTTCAAATCCGAGACAAAAAAGGTCTTGTTAAGGGGTATTCCCTCGCCCAATTGCCACTTCTCATAATATGGGATATTGTCCATCACATTTTCTATTTCGGTCGCGGGCTTAGCCATTTTTTTCCTCCCAAGCTTGTCTTCGATTTACATACAAGATCAACGATGCAAAAGCAAGGCGATGTGTCGCGCGCGACGAATTAGCCGAAGGTCATAACGAAGCGATTTAAGAATGCCTCATTGAGTTAACGAAGACCGGCTTAAGTCCGCCCTGAAGCACTCTGCCGGGAGCAAGCCCGTTTTTCTACGGAACCGGGAATCCTCCCGGCTTGACTTTCGGCAGCTTATTTATCCACAAAGTTGCACTGGCAAGCATTGACAATGCTGTCAAAACTCTTCTAAATGGCATAAAAAAGCATCTGTAGCGGGTCTTTATCGGTCCCTGTCTAGATATTCAGGCCTAAGAGTTGGTGTTTAGCAGAAAAAGAGAAAAGGAGAAAAAAGTTGGCAACACCTATATGTGCACCTATGGTTGGTAAGATCCTGAAGATCGAGAAAAATGTAGGAGACAGCGTCGAAGAGGATGAGGTGGTTTTAGTCATGGAAGCCATGAAGAT
>JBFJNS010000025.1:0-13290 GCA_041618055.1 Binatia bacterium | reverse complement strand
TAGGGGTATTTCCCGACGTGAGGAGAGCACGGGTATTGTGGGTAGGGTTGCAAGGCGATCGTCTGGCAGCCCTCGCGTTGAAGGTCGAAAATGCAATGGTATCCCTTGGTTTTGCACCGGAGCTTAGACCCTTTAAGCCACACTTGACGATCGGCCGCTGGCGGCGGTTCAACGGTTCCCCCAAAAAGCTTGCGGAGGCACTCGAACGTTGGCAAGGGTTTGAGTTTGGTCGGTCCGAGGTCGAAGAGGTCATACTTTTTCAGAGCGTGCTCAAGCCCGAGGGCGCAGTTTACCGCCAATTGAATGTGGTACGTCTCTCCGCCCCGTAACAATTCAGCTGGATTGGACACTACAAGGAGGCAAAAAGCTTATGGATGTGAATCGGGAGAAGGCCCTCGATCTCGCTGTCAGCCAGATCGAGAGGCAATTCGGCAAAGGCGCGATCATGAAACTTGGCGAAGGGGGCTTGGTGAAAGACGTCCCCGTGATCTCAACCGGCTCTCTCGGGCTCGATATCGCTCTCGGCATCGGCGGGGTACCGCGCGGCCGGGTCGTTGAGATCTATGGTCCGGAAGCCTCCGGTAAAACAACGCTTGCCCTACAAATTGTCGCCGAAGCACAGAAACAGGGCGGCATGGGCGCGTATGTAGATGCGGAACACGCTTTGGATCTGGGTTACGCAAAAAAACTCGGCGTCAACACCGACGATCTACTCGTCTCGCAACCGGACCACGGTGAACAGGCGCTTGAAATAGCAGAAACCTTGGTTCGCAGCGGCGCCATTGATGTGTTAGTGATCGATTCGGTCGCGGCCCTGGTACCCAAAGCGGAAATCGAAGGCGAGATGGGTGATGCCCATATGGGGCTTCAGGCTCGTCTCATGTCACAGGCATTGCGCAAACTCACCGCAACCATTTCCCGCTCGCAAACGGTAGTCGTCTTTATCAACCAGATACGAATGAAGATCGGCGTCATGTTCGGCAACCCCGAGACGACCACGGGAGGCAATGCCCTCAAGTTTTACGCTTCCGTGCGGATGGACATCCGCCGCATCGGAGCGTTAAAGGACGGTGACGATATCGTTGGCGGACGCACGAGGGTCAAGGTCGTCAAAAACAAGTTGGCGCCACCATTCAAAGAGGCGGAATTCGATATCCTCTATGGCACCGGCATATCCCGAGAGGGCGAGATCGTTGATCTCGGGAGCGAAATGGGCATTGTCGAAAAAAGCGGCGCCTGGTACTCATTTGGAGGTGAAAGAATTGGCCAGGGGCGTGAAGCGGCTAAGAATTTTCTCAGGGAGCATCCCGCTACGGCTAATCAAATCGTCGCCAAAGCCATGGAAAAGTTGGGGCTCAAACGCGCCGAAGCGGAGCCTCCCGCTGCGGAAAAGAAGGAGAAGGGCAAAGCAAAGTAACGTCCAAAGGCTGGTTAAACACTGACACGGCACAGTTCCCAATCCAAGTCGCGCGGTTCTTCCGAAGACGCGCTCCAGGCGGCGCTTAAGTTTCTGAGCTACCGCGCGCGCACTGAGGGCGAGGTCAGGAGCCATCTCATTCGAGGGGGATTTGCCAGCACCGTCGCCGAAACAACGTTGAAGCGGCTGCGTGCGCAAAGCGTTCTCGACGATAGTTCGTTTGCACAAAATTGGGCGCTATCTAGATTCGACCGTGGTTACGGCCCGAAGCGAATTGAGCAAGAGCTAAAGGCCAAAGGTGTCGTCCCGCCGTTGATTCGTGACGTGATTTGCAAGACATTCAATCAAGAGGACGAGAAAGGAAAAGCAAGGCTGCTTTTGGATAAGAGATTCAAGGGACATAACTTGAGCGATCCCAAAATACTTCGCCGTGCCGCCACCTTTCTCCAGCGCCGCGGCTTCAGCAGTCAAGTGGTATTTGAATTGCTGGGGCATCCGGTTCAGGAAGAGTCATAGCTCATGATAACCGGAAATGAAATTCGCAAATCCTTTTTGGATTATTTCGCCAAGCGGGGCCATACCGTCGTGAAGAGCGCATCCCTCGTGCCGGAGAAAGACCCGACCCTTCTTTTCACCAACGCCGGCATGGTCCAGTTCAAAAATGTTTTCCTCGGCCTCGAAAAGCTTGCCTATACACGTGCGGTGGACTCGCAGAAGTGTCTCCGTATCAGCGGCAAGCATAACGACCTGGAGGCCGTTGGGCGCGACACTTACCATCACACTTTCTTCGAAATGCTCGGGAACTGGTCTTTTGGCGACTACTACAAAGCCGAGGCGATAGAATGGGCCTGGGATCTCCTCACCAAGGTGTGGGGACTTCCGCCGGACAGGCTTTGGGCTACGGTTTATCTGGACGATGACGAGGCCGAGCGGTTGTGGATTAAAATCACCGGCTTGCCACCGGAGCGGGTGAGACGGTTCGGCGAAAAGGAAAACTTCTGGGAGATGGGCGATACCGGCCCTTGTGGTCCGTGCAGCGAGATCCATCTCGACCGGGGTCCGGAAGCCTGCGACATGATCGGGCGGCAGGGACATACGTGCCAAGTGAACGGCGACTGCGCCCGCTACATCGAGTTGTGGAATTTGGTCTTTATCCAGCACAACCGCGGCGCGGATCGCAGCCTGTCGGACCTTCCGGCCAAACATGTCGATACGGGAATGGGGCTTGAGCGGATCGCGGCGGTCCTGCAAGGGGTTCTGTCGAACTATGACGTGGATTTTATGCGCGACCTCATCACCACGGCGGAAGAAATCTCCGGCAAGCGCTACGGCAAAGATCCTGACGTCGATATTTCGTTTCGCGTCATTGCCGATCACGCCCGCGCGGTGAGTTTTCTCCTCGCGGACGGCGTGATCCCCAGCAACGAAGGCCGGGGCTATGTGCTGCGCAGACTGCTCAGACGCGCCGCACGCCATGGTCGGTTAATCGGCCTGCATGAACCATTTCTTCACCGAGTCGCCCTCGCGGTCACAGAAGTTATGGGAGACGCATATCCGGAGCTGCGCACGGCATCCCATCGCCTCCAGGAAACGATTCGGGGCGAAGAGGAGCGTTTCGGCGAAACCCTAGAAAAGGGGCTGGTTTTGCTCGACGAAGCCATGAACAAGCTTCGACAGGAAAGAAGCAAGGTTTTGCCCGGGGAAATCGCGTTTCGGCTCTATGACACCTACGGTTTCCCATTGGATCTCACGGAAGACATTCTCCGAGGCGAGAATGTGATCATCGATCAGGCCGGCTTCGAAAAGCTCATGGAAGAGCAGCGTACACGTGGCCGCGAGAGTCGCGGATCGGTAGTCATCACCCCGGTGACAGGTTCCCTTTCATTATCGGGCACGTCCCTCGTTGTATGTTTCATCGGCTATGATCGTTTGGAGGGCGAATCGACGGTGCTGGCAATTTATGGCACCGGCGAAGATAAGCAAGAAGCCGTCGAGGGAGAAGAAATCGACATTGTAACTGCGGAAACCCCCTTTTATGGTGAATCCGGAGGACAAGTTGGCGACCGAGGCACCATCTCCACGGTTCGCGGAGATCATTTTCAAGTCGTCGAGACCCACCATCCCGCGGCGCAGCTCATAGCCCACCGTGGAAAAGTCACAAAGGGCCGCATCCTAGTCGGCGACGCCGTTCACTTAGCGGTGAACTCTGAGCACCGCCAGCGAACTCGGTTGAACCACTCCGCAACGCACATCCTTCATGCGGTGTTACGGCGAGAACTTGGCCACCATGTGCGGCAGGCGGGATCGTTGGTGGCGCCGGATAAACTGCGATTCGATTTTAATCATACGGGAACCATTCCCGATGAGAAGCTGCGCGAGATTGAGGTCGTCGTAAACGGCCACATTCGGGAAAATGCGGAGGTTTCAATTGAGGAAGCCACCTACGAGGACGCGATTGCCAAAGGGGCGCTAGCGTTTTTTGGCGACAAGTACGGCGATCGCGTGCGGGTAGTAAGAATCGGCGATTTTTCGACCGAGCTATGTGGCGGGACGCATGTTCGCCGCTCTGGTGAAATCGGCATCTTTAAACTCCATGCCGAATCCGGCATTGCGGCGGGCGTGCGGCGGGTGGAAGCCTTCACGGGGGACGGCGCCTTGGATCTAATTCGGAAATACGAACAAAGCCTGCGGGAAATCGGCGACTTGGTGCGGGCCACTTCGGATGACGCCGTCGAAAAGATAAAAAAACTCCTCGAACGGCAGAAGGAACTCGAGCGGGAGATCGACAAACTACGGGGCCAAGTCGAAAAGGATCAAATCCCCGAACTGTTGGCACAAAAGCAATCCATCGAGGGCACAAACGTTTTGATTAGCCGCGTGGACGGCGTCGACGCCAAGCAGTTGCGCGAAATCGCGGACCGGCTGAAAGAACGCCTGGGTTCTGGAGTCGTCATTCTCG
Source organism: Binatia bacterium (assembly GCA_041618055.1). Lineage (GTDB taxonomy): Bacteria > Desulfobacterota > Binatia > UBA9968 > UBA9968 > JBFJNS01. The sequence continues at coordinate 8,914 of JBFJNS010000025.1, read as the reverse complement.
CAAGCACGGGAGACAATAATGTAAGTCTGGTCGCGTCGGTCAGCAAGGATTTATCGCGGCGCTTTCATGCCGGCAACATCATTAAAGAACTGGCGGCCATGGTAGGAGGCGGGGGCGGGGGAAGGCCCGATTTCGCCCAGGCGGGCGGCAAAGAGCCAGGGAGGATTGATGAAGTGCTGAAACGAGCCGAAGAGCTCGTGAGAGGAGCCCATTGACTCGCGTCGACTTGCGTCTCGCCGAACACATTTTCAGGAAGCTCGCCCCCATCTCTCGCACTGGCGGAAGTCGCTTTGATATATCGACGGATGCTTTACGAGCGTGATTAAAATTCACACTAAGAAACTCGTCGAGAAGACCGCCGGATTCTGCGATATTGTCGATATCACCGCCAAAGTTCGAGCCGAAATCGAGAATGAAAAGTTTCGGCGGGGAATGGTATCGCTTTTTGTGTCGGGGTCTACTGCGGCCTTGACCACTATCGAGTATGAGCCTGGGCTTGTGGAGGATCTAAAGGCGCTCGTCGAAAGACTCATACCATCAGACCGACGTTATCAACACGACGCGCGTTGGGGCGATGACAACGGTTTTTCCCACCTGCGGGCTTCTGTGTTCGGTCCCTCCCTGGCGATACCCATTGTGGACGGCCGCCCGTCGCTCGGCACATGGCAGCAGATTGTTCTGTTGGATTTTGATAATCGCTCGCGCACAAGGGAGATCGTAGTCCAAGTCATAGGAGAAACGGGGTGAAAGACGAGCAGAAATTTATGATTGATTCCGCGGATGAATTGGAGAGCCATCGCCTGGAGTTCAACGACCCGCGACTTTTTCGCGACCTGCTGGGACAGCATGATCAACATGTTAAGATCCTGCAACCGGCATTGCAGGTCAAGATCCGCATCCGCGGCTCATCGATGGAAATCGAAGGGGATCCGCTTCAGGTCCAACTCGCATCCCAAATCATTAAACAACTCTATGGCTTGTTGGAGAAAGGTTATCCTGTGTATCCCAGCGACGTCGATTATGCGATCCGGATCCTGAGCAGCGACAGTCGTGCGAAACTGCAAGACATCTTTCTCGACACCATTTACATTTCCGCGCACAAGCGGACCATTACCCCGAAAAGCATTGCGCAAAAGGCCTACATCGATGCCATCCGCCGCTACGACATCGTCTTCGGGATCGGGCCCGCAGGCACCGGCAAGACTTACTTGGCGATGGCAATGGCGGTAGCCGAGTTAATGAAGAATAACTTCGTGCGCATCATTCTCACGCGGCCGGCGGTGGAGGCGGGTGAGAAGCTGGGCTTTTTGCCTGGCGACTTGGCGGAGAAAGTCAACCCCTATCTCCGCCCGCTTTACGATGCTTTACACGACATGGTGGATTTCGATCGTGCGCGAAAACTCGTGGAACGCGGCACGATCGAAGTCGCACCGTTGGCTTTTATGCGCGGCCGAACCTTGAATGATTCCTTCGTGATTTTGGATGAGGCCCAGAATACCACGCCAGAACAGATGAAGATGTTTCTTACCCGGTTAGGATACGGATCCAAGGCTGTGATCACCGGTGACGCGACTCAAATCGACCTCCCGGCCGGCAAGGCGTCGGGTCTAAAAGAGGCATCGCGAATTCTTAAGAACGTGCCGGGCATCCGCTTTGTCACATTTACCGAACGAGACGTGGCTCGTCACCGGCTCGTTCAGGCAATTATTGCCGCCTACGAGCACGACGAGAACCGTTCTAGTGCGCAGACGATTCTCGAGAAAACATAAAAAACCGCAGGCGGCTGGACCCTGCGACGACGAAGGGGCGCACAAGGTCTACTGTATGGCCTCCAGGGTTAGTTTCGTCTGAATGGCTTTCCCCTCGCGAAGTAAAGAAAGATTGACTTCCTCCCCCACCCTGCGTTTTTCCATTTCAAGAAAAAGATCATTGGGCGACTCAACCTTTTTTCCATCAATCGCAACGATCACATCACCCAGTCGTACGCGACCGGAACGATCGCGCATGGTCGGACGAATTCCGGCTTTGGCCGCTGCGCTACCGGGCAGAACATCAACGACTAAGACTCCCGCCACCCCCAAGCGCCGCGCGAGCTGCTCTTCGGCAATCTGCACACCGATTCCCGGCCTGATGACTTTCCCATGGCGCATCAGCTCTGGTACAATTCGATTGACCGTGTCGACGGGAATGGCAAATCCGATTCCAGCAGAGGCCCCGGACGGGCTGTAAATCGCCGTATTCACCCCGACGAGTCGACCCGCACTGTCGAGCAGCGGCCCTCCCGAATTCCCGGGATTGATCGCCGCATCGGATTGAATCACTCCTTGAATCGGCCGCCGAGTCACGGATTCAATTTCACGACCCAGCGCACTGATCACCCCCGTGGTGAGCGTCTGGTCCAGGCCGAACGGGTTACCGATCGCGTGCACCTTCTGCCCCACCTGCAGATCTTTCGATGTTCCGATCGGGATGGGACGCAGTCGATTCCCCGGCGCGTCAATACGAAGCACGGCCAGATCTTTGTCTGGTGCGACACCTACGACGCGTGCTTTCCAGGATGAGTGATCCGCGAGGGTGACTTGCGCAGCATCGGCGTTTTGGATGACGTGAAAATTGGTAATGATGTTTCCATTTGCATCCCACACGAATCCTGAGCCCGTACCCTCCGGAATTTCTCGGAGATTCAGCGTGAAGAGGTCGCGTTGAACCGCGATGGTGGTGATATTGACCACGGACGGCGAGGCTTGACGAAACAGCGCTATAGTTGCTTTCTCTTCCGGCAAAAGATCGCCGCGACTGGCTATGGGTCGCGGCACGGCGCGAGGATCGAGGAGCGCGGCGCCGTCAACCATGTAGTGCCACACGACAGCCGTCAGTGCCGCTCCCACGGCCAAAAAAAGCCAGAGACGGGCCATGACGGTTCCTCGGTTTCTCGGCTGATTGCTTCTGGACATCCTACGCTCCTTCGCCCCCTTCATTGAAGATGGGCGCCATAACGACCAACGTCAATCAGGCAAAGACTCGCGATTAACAACATATCGGCAAGCGTGGTGGGACCGCAAGCCGTGAGCATGGCGTTCGCCATTGCAGATGGGACATTTCAAATTGAAAATCTGCAGTCTGTCATGCCTCGTGCAGGGAGGACGAGTTGCCTTACCACCCACGGGGGAAACACTAGCGACCCTGAGCCAGTTCAAACATTTCAAGCCCGGGCTAAGTGATGTTAGTGAAAGCGGCATGCGGCTCACTTGAGCGACTCCCGGGCCGCTAGTTTAACTTCTGCTTGTTGAAGTATCTCGATTTCTTACGCGACTGTAATTCTGAGTCTGTGATTCTGCTGACCCTTAGCTTTCGGCAACGTGACGGTCAGCAGCCCCCTTCTAAACTTGGCCCTTACGCGGTCACCATCGATCTTGCACGGCAGCGAGACAGCCTGCACGAAAGACGTAGAGCTGCCTTCGTATTGATAATAATCTGGGCCGTCTCTCCTCAATGAGCGATTCTTGCCGCCCCGGATCACGAGGCGGTCTTCGGTAACCTCAACCTTGTAATCGTCCTTCTTGAGGCCGGGTAACGCAACTCGCGCGATAATCGCGCCGTCGTTTTCGTCCAACTCAACGACCTGTTGCGCGGGATCGAGATTCATGGCAGGCCACGAGTTTTCCTTTTCCGTGTCGCGCCACTTGAACTTTGACAACCAATGATCGACGACATCATGCACACGTTCCCGCAATCGTCCAAGTGACGATTTCCAATTGACGGGCATCAGTTCCTTCACACAAACGCACCTCCTTTCCAGGAATATGTTTTCCTCGGCCTCGGTGCAGTCAACGTCACGCCACTTTGACGTCGATCCTTCGAGGTTTCGCCTCCTCGGCCTTCGGCAATTTCAAAGTCAAGACTCCATGCTTGAGCTCCGCCGAAATGCCTAACTGGTCCACCTTGTCATTCAATTCGAACTGCCGGAAAAAATGGACCAGGCCGTATTCCCGGTAAATCGGATCGCCTGGTGCGACGTGCGCGGGCCTACCTCGAATCGTCAGGAGATTGTTTTCCACGCGGACATCCAGCGCATCTCTTGTTACTCCCGGCAAATCAGCCTTCACGACCAATCCCTCGCCATTCTCGTAGATGTCGACGGGCGGGATAACATATTGCTCTTGGCTCCGCGTTCCTTCTTTCGCTGTCGGCGTTTTGTGTTGACCTCGTGCAGCTACGGTTTTTTCTGCCATTGCGAAGTCCTCCCTTCTGTCTTGATGCTTCAATCGACCCTTACGTTGATCTGTTTGGGTTTTGCTTTTTCCGCCTTGGGAAGCGTTAGGAGCAACAACCCATCTCTATATGCCGCCTCGACTTTCGTGTCACTCACTTCCACCGGCAAATCGACAACGCGCACAAATTTACCGCTTGCACGCTCGTTACGGTGGAACGCTTCGGGTTGAATGTCGGCGGCAACGCGGCCTTTTTCTCCGGAAAGCGTCACGCGGTTTTGCAGGACCGTGACGCTCATTGAATCGGGGTCCACACCGGGGGTAACCGCCTCGATGTACAGGTTATCCTTATCTTCGAGCAAATTTATCAGGGGATAGCGCCTCGGCTCCCTTCCCGGAAGAAACGCAACCCGCGGCAGCGATTCGTCGCTATATCCAAAATCCTGAAACGCGCGATCGATCTCGCGCCGAAGGGCTTCCATATCTCGATACAGATTCCACTCTGCCATGATCGTTCGCCTCCTTTTTTGCCTGTGATAAAGATTGTTCTGTGTTGGAAGTTAGCCACGGTTCCCCGCTTGTCAAGGCCGGGCGGCGCTCGTCTGACCACCGAGTCCGACATTTGACAACGGTCTGTGCGCGTCTCGCCACGCTGTATTTGGACTTAGCACTCGCGCACCTTTCGGAAGAACATGCCTATCCCAACCAGCCGCACGAAGAAGGGCTCTTGCTCTTCTGTTGGCTTCTGCAATGAATGTCGTTTTCCATTATGACCCTCTGCGGCCCCCGTCCTTGCAGCATTGCAATGGGTCGGCAGGGGGCCGGCAAGTCTGTTTTGAAAATACCAGAAATTAATTTGGATCAATCATTGTGGTTGGACACGGCCGGCTGCCAAAAGTCCTGCAGTCTTGACAGGCTGCCTAGGCGTACTTAACTTTTAACCAGCTTGAACGAAACTCTCGAAAGGAGGATCAGTTTATGGAATTGGTACGATGGGAACCGTTTGACGGCCTGAACAGGGTTCAGTCACGGATCAACGAATTATTTAACGAGACCTTCGGACAGCCTCGGGCCTATTCGAATGCGACTGCGGGAGTGTGGTATCCCCCAGTAGACATACTGATAAGCCGCGACGCCTACCTGATCCGTGCCGAGCTTCCCGGCATGAAAAAAGAGGATTTCAACTTGGAGGTCAATGACGGGACATTGACACTGAGCGGCGAAAGGAAATTTGACGAGCCGGCGACGGGTGTCGAGTATCAGCGCAGAGAACGACTCGCGGGCAAGTTCTCGCGTTCATTTTACCTGCCGCAAACGGTCAAGAGTGACGGCATCAAAGCCACCTATCGCGACGGCATTCTCGAAATCCATTTGCCCAAGGCCGACGAGGCCAAACCGAAACAAATCGAAATCAGTGTCCATTGACTCAACTCTCTATGTCGTCTAGTCTGTCGGAGGAGGAAAACCCGCAGGTTTTCCTCCTCTTTCGGAGGGAACCATGGCGCGCATCACTGTAGAAGACTGCCTGCAAAAGGTTGCCAATCGATTCGAACTCGTCTTGCTGGCCTCGAAAAGATCGCGGCATCTGTTTAAGGGAGCTAGGCCGCTACTGGAAACTGATAACCGAGAGATCGTCACCGCTCTCCGAGAAATTGCCGCTGGCAAGGTGCGTCAATCCAAAGAATCTTCGTGACGGAATTCGATCTCCCCTTTTCAAGCCGCACGCAACACTTGGCTCCACCGAACTTCTAAGCCCGGGCTGACACATTCGTTCGCCGCTTATCGCGAAAATGCTTTGCAGCTCAAGCGACACAGGGCATTTGTGCTGAAGCGCTCGCAACGGTTGTCAAAAAAAAGGCGCCTGCATCGGCAGGCGCCCTTTTTACAGCCGTGGCCTGTGAGCTTAGAAGTCGTCCCCATGGGGCATTGGCGGTGCCTCTTTCTTCTTTTCCGGTTTCTCCGCGATCATTGCCTCGGTCGTAATAAGCAAGCCGGCCACCGAAGCCGCATTTTGGAGCGCCGTGCGTACCACCTTGGTCGGGTCGACAATACCCGCTTTCACCAAGTCTTCGAATTCTTCCGCGGCGGCATTAAATCCAAACGCGCCTTTGTTGTTCTTGACTTTGTCGAGGACGACCGAGCCATCAGCTCCTGCATTCTGGGCGATCCAACGGAGCGGTTCTTCGAGCGCCTTCTGGACGATCCGCACCCCAACCTTTTCATCTTCAGCAACGCGAAGATTTCCAAGCGCCGTAGCAGCGCGAATGAGCGCAACTCCACCGCCGGGGACAATGCCTTCCTCAACCGCCGCCCGAGTCGCGTGCAGGGCGTCTTCGACGCGCGCCTTCTTTTCCTTCATCTCGATTTCCGTGGCCGCCCCCACCTTCACAACCGCGACGCCGCCAGCTAATTTGGCCAAACGCTCCTGTAATTTTTCGCGATCGTAGTCCGACGTCGTTTCGTCAATTTGAGCGCGAATCTGATTGATGCGTCCCTCGATCGCAGATTTCTTGCCCGCACCTTCCACCACAGTCGTATTGTCCTTGTCAACGATGATGCGTTTGGAACGGCCGAGGTCCTTTAGCGTCACGTTTTCCAATTTAATTCCGAGTTCCTCGGCGATCATCTTGCCATCAGTGAGAATAGCGATATCTTCCAGCATGGCCTTGCGCCGGTCCCCAAAGCCGGGGGCTTTGACGGCGACACAACGCAGCGTGCCTCGGATCTTGTTTACGACCAAGGTGGCCAGGGCCTCGCCTTCGACTTCCTCCGCAATGATAACCAGCGGCTTGCCCGTCTTCGCAACATTTTCAAGAACGGGAAGAAGATCTTTCATGCTGGCGATCTTCTTCTCATGGTTGAGGATGTAAGCATCTTCGTAGACACACTCCATTCGTTCCGCATCAGTCACAAAATAAGGTGAGAGATAGCCGCGATCAAAGCGCATCCCTTCGACGAGGTCCAGGGTGGTTTCTAACCCTTTCGCCTCTTCGACCGTAATGACGCCCTCTTTTCCCACCTTGTCCATCGCCTCGGCCAGAATATCACCGATGGTACTATCATTGTTCGCCGAGATGGTCCCAACCTGGGCAATTTCATCTCTGTCACGGGTTGGTTTGGACAACGACTTGAGCTCATTCACCACTTTTTCGACCGCTTTGTCGATGCCCCGTTTGATGCTCATCGGGTCATGACCGGCCGCGACGAGCTTTAACCCTTCGCTAAAAATGGCGCGCGATAAAACTGTCGCCGTTGTCGTGCCGTCACCCGCAACGTCGGATGTCTTACTCGCCACTTCCTTGACCATTTGAGCGCCCATGTTCTCGAATTTGTCTTCGAGTTGGATTTCTTTCGCCACTGTCACACCGTCTTTGGTAATCGTCGGCGCACCCCAGGATTTCTCCAGGCAAACATTCCGCCCCTTCGGACCTAAGGTTACTGTCACCGCATCAGCTAACAAATTTACGCCGCGCAGAACCCTACCCCGGGCGTCCTCACTAAAACGAACTTCTTTAGCAGCCATTTTCACTCCCTCCTTATTCAATCACCCCGAGGATGTCATCTTCTCGCATGATTAGATGTTCCTCGCCGTCCAGCTTGATTTCAGTGCCAGAGTATTTGCCGAAAAGTATTTTGTCTCCCGTTTTTACGCCTAAAGGTATCACCTTCCCGTCCTCGTGCCTTCCAGGCCCGACGGCCACGACTTTTCCCTCCTGGGGCTTTTCTTTGGCCGCATCCGGGATGATGATACCGCCTTTTGTCTTTTCCTCCTCCTCGATCCTTCGTACGATCACCCTATCATGTAGGGGACGAATTTTAGTCGCCATAACAAATCCTCCTGAAATAAAACATAAGTTTACATGCCTAGTGGGTAGGCTCAATGGGCGAAATTTAATCTTCCAAATGCAATCGTCAAGGGGCAAGAGCAACAAATTTTGCCCTAATCGACTTCCCGCAGACTTTTGAATTGGTTTGGCCGCGCTTCTCAAGTCGGAGTGAGGGCTCGGAGCCAATTTTCTCACATAGGCGACCAGCCGGGCCCGAGTGGCGGCATAACCCTGTCGGGCGCCCCCAATAGCCAGATCCGCAAACAGGCGCCTTGCCGTGTAGTGACCGGTCCCTGAGGGTCCTCAGCAATCTGTTGTTTCGAGTGAAACAATGATAAGAAGCCTTCGTAAGGCACTAGAACGGGATGGAGGAGAAGATGATCAAGATTTGGGGCAGGACCGATTCATCTAACGTGCAAAAAGTGTTGTGGTGCTGCGGCGAGCTCGGCCTGGATTTCGATCGCGTTGATTGGGGCGGGAAATTCGGCGGCAATCAGGACCAGGCCTATCTAGAAATGAATCCGAATGGGCTGGTGCCGACACTCAAGGACGGCGACTTTATCCTATGGGAATCAAACAGCATCATGCGCTACTTGGTCGACAAGTACGCGCCGGGGAAGTTGTTGCCGGATACGCCCGAGGGCCGGGCTACCGCGAATCGCTGGATGGACTGGCAACTTTCCACCTTTAACCCGGTTATTGTGCCCTTATTCGTCGGCCTGATACGTACCCCCGCAGACAAACGCGACCCGAACACAATTAAAACCGCTTTAGATAGGACGAGCAAAGCGTGGCAAATTGTCGATCTTCAGCTTGCAAGGCACAAGTATCTGGGGGGAGACGTTTTTTCGCTCGGCGACATTCCTCTTGGCATTT
>JBFJNS010000024.1:0-13434 GCA_041618055.1 Binatia bacterium | reverse complement strand
TAGACTAGCCTACTACATTAGATATCGAAATACAGGGCGAATTCATGGGGGTGAGGTCTCATGCGCATGGGGTCGACTTCCTTCTTGCGTTTGTAGTCCAGCCAGGTGGCGATCATGTCCTTGGTAAACACATCGCCCCGAAGCAGAAACTCATGGTCCTTCTCCACCGCATCGAGCGCTTGATCCAGAGAGGCCGGCATGTTCTTGACCTTCGCCGCCTCCTCAGGCTCCAGCTCGTAGAGATCCTTGTCTATCGGCTTGGGCGGCTCAACCTTGTTGCGAATCCCATCAAGCCCCGCCATCAGCATGGCCGAGAACGCCAAATACGGATTGCAGCTCGGATCGGGCGTCCTAAACTCAATGCGCTTGGCCTTCTCGCTCGTCGAATACATCGGTATACGCACACAGGCACTGCGATTGCGCGCCGAATATACCAAATTGATCGGCGCCTCATACCCAGGCACTAACCGCCTGTACGAATTGGTCGTCGGCGCGATAAAGCCGCACAGCGCATGGGCGTGCTTGATCAACCCCCCTATATAATGCCGCGCCGTCTCGCTGATCAGCCCGTAGCCCTTCTTGTCATAAAACAGATTCTTCCCCCCCTTCCACAAACTCTGGTGCGTGTGCATCCCTGAACCGTTGTCCTGAAACAGCGGCTTGGGCATGCAGGTGACCGTCTTGCCACGCTTGCGGGCCGTGTTCTTCACCACATACTTGTATAGCAATACCTTGTCGGCCATTGTGGTCAGCGTGCCGTATCTCATGTCGATCTCGGTCTGCCCCCCCGTGCCCACCTCATGATGATGCACCTCTACCTTGATCCCGCACCGCTCCAGATTCCTCACCATCTCAGAGCGCAAATCCTGGTACTGGTCCATCGGCGGGACCGGAAAATACCCCTCCTTGTACCGAATCTTGTACCCCAGATTCTGCTTGTCGCCATTGCCCGCGTTCCAATACCCCTCCTCCGAATCAATAAAGTAAAAACCCTGGTTCGTCGTCTGATCAAAACGTACACTGTCAAATATGAAAAACTCTATCTCCGGCCCCCAGTAGCTGATATCCGCTATCCCCGTCGACTTCAGATACTTCTCCGCCTTCTGCGCGATGTAGCGCGGATCCCGACTGTACGGCTCCCGCGTCACCGCATCTATCACGTTGCACACTAAACTCAGCGTCGTGTGCTCCGTAAACGGATCCATCAACGCCGTCTCCGCATCCGGCATCAACAACATGTCCGACTCGTTAATCGTCTGAAACCCCCGTATGCTGGAGCCGTCAAAGCCAATCCCCTCCTCAAATAAATCCGCCGTCAACTCAGAGGCCGGTATCGAAAAGTGATGCCACAGCCCCGGTACATCCACAAACTTGAAATCCACAATCTCGACCTTCTGCTTCTTCACTAACTCCAATACATCTTTGGCTGCCATGGTACTCTATGCTCCTCTCTCAAACTATTAAATCATTAATCTTCGACGACGCCAGATCTGTTATCATATTCTCGCCGCAACGGCCACCGTCAACATGAACGCGATCATGCGTAACCGCGCTCGTTGTGTTGGCTCAAATCCAAACCCATACGCTCCTCCTCTTCCGGGATTCTGAGTCCCATAGTCGCTTTCAGAAAGCCGAGAATGACAGCCGTCAGCCCTGCAGCAAAAACAATCGTTGCCACGACACCGACAAACTGAACCCAAAGCTGGTCCGGATTGCCAAAAAAGAGCCCGTCGTTACCAGCCGCATTTATCGCTTTCGAAGCGAAGAGGCCCGTGGCCAGAGCGCCCCATGTGCCGCCGATACCATGAACTCCGACGACGTCGAGCGAATCGTCATAGCCGAATCTGGCCTTCATGTTACAGGCCGCATAGCAGAGCGCTCCCCCAACGGCGCCGATGATAATGGCGGCCATCGGACCCACAAAACCCGCTGCCGGCGTAATTGAGACCAGGCCGGCTACCGCGCCGGTGGCGGCTCCGAGGGCAGTGGGTTTTCCTCTCGTCGCCCATTCGACGAAGACCCAGCTTAATGTGGCCGCCGCCGCCGCTGTGTTGGTTGTCATGAAGGCGACTGCGGCGAGTCCATCCGCGGCCAGGGCGCTTCCCGCATTGAAGCCAAACCAGCCCACCCATAATAGAGATGCGCCAATCACGCTGAAGGGTAAGTTGTGTGGGGCCATCGCTTCGTAACCGTAGCCAATTCTCCTGCCAAACATCGCGGCCGCCACAAGGGCAGATGCGCCGGAACTGATGTGCACAACCGTGCCTCCTGCAAAGTCCAGAGCGCCCATTGCACCTAGCCATCCTTTGCCCCACACCCAATGTGCCAGCGGATCGTAAACGAAAGTCGACCACAGAAGCACGAAGACGATAAAGGTACTGAATTTCGCTCTTTCTGCAAACGTGCCCGTGATAAGAGCGGGCGTAATGATGGCGAACATCATTTGGAAGAGCATGAAGGCGAGATGAGGAGCCGTGGCAACATAGTCTGGGTTTGGACTGACGCCAACCCCAACTAGCCCGAACCATTCGGTGCCGCCGATCAGTCCGCCCATATCAGGCCCGAACGCCAAGCTGTAACCGAATAGAACCCACTGAATGCTGACGAGAGCCACAATCATGAAGCTCTGCATGATCGTGCCCAAGACATTCTTTCCCCGCACCAGCCCGCCGTAAAAGAGAAACAACCCTGGGATCGTCATCATCAGCACCAGCGCAGACGAAGTGAGCAACCAGGCTGTGTCTCCTTTATCTAGCTGAGGCGCCGGGGTAGTAACACCCGCAGGCGCTTCTGGGGGCTGGGGAAGATCTTGGGCCAATGCATACCCTGAGATCCAGACCAATAGCGTAACGGTTAAGGCCAACACCAGCCTTTTTCTATCTCGCATCATCACTGGCTCATCCTCCATGTCCACAGATTAAAAAGCAGGCTGCTAGAGATACACACCCCGGAGGCTACAGGCGGTTGAGCAACAGACATGCCATTAGCCAGAGGAGGCCAATTGCTCTATGAATTAATAACTTAGCTTTTGGAAGGGGGTTAGTGACACGGGGCGGTTGCCCGCATTTCATGCACCTGCATAAAAACTATGCATATGGCTTCGCATGTTCTTAAGGCGCCGCAATCGACGAGCGCGGCCTCAAAGAAACGGCCGTGAATCTTGCTCCTTTGGCTCGTGATTTGTGTCCTGCCTAGCTTCGCTCATGCGGAGATTTCAGGGGGCAACGCGAAGCGAATGTTCTCTTCGACATTTCCGAGGTGAGCAATCTCGGCTCCGTTTCGCTCAAAGAATTCCGCGGCCTCCTGCACGAAGCGCTCGGGAACCGAAGCGCCTGATGTGATACCCACCCGCCGCACACCTTCCAGCCAGCCAGGGTCGATCGCATGATGATCGTCGACAAGATATGCCTGCGTTCCTTGCGCCCGAGCCACATTACAAAGCTGGTTCGAGTTTTCGCTATTGCGTGAGCCAATGACAAGCACTAAATCCACTTCTTTTGCCAGCTGTTTGACGGCATCCTGGCGGTTTTGCGTTGCGTAACAGATATCGTCTTTGGATGGCGTGATCAGGAGAGGAAATTTTTCCCGCAAGACGGCGAGGATCTGTCGGGTATCGTCCACGCTCAGTGTAGTTTGCGTAAGGGCGACTACCTTATCCGGGTTCGGCACGCTAACGTTGCGGGCTTCAGTAACATCGCTGACAACGCGAATTTGAGCCGGCGCTTCGCCTCTGGTGCCGACGATTTCGTCGTGTTTTTCGTGACCCACCAGGATGATGCAATACCCCTGAGCGGCGAATTTTCGGACTTCGCGATGCACTTTGTCCACCAGTGGGCATGTCGCGTCAATAATGACGGAGAGCTTTTTTTCTCTCGCCTCTTGCCACACGGCCGGTGAAACCCCATGAGCGCTGAATACGATTTTCCCGCCAGTTGGCACTTCAGCCAAGGATTGCACGAAGCGTACTCCGCGCTTTGTGAAATCCTGAACGACGTGACGGTTGTGAACGATCTCGTGGAATACAAAAAGGGGACTACCGTGGCGCCGAAGCGCCTGTTCCACGGTTTGAACCGCCATCTCAACTCCGGCACAAAATCCGCGTGGCCTTGCCAGTATGACCTTTTCGACCCTCATGATTCTAGTTTAACTCTGGAGGAATCAGAGAACGCTGTCAACCCGCCCTGAGGCGCATGGCTCACGGCGTATGGCCCGCAGCGGCAGCAATTTCGCTTAAGCATTTAGGCGCCGAAGGATAGGCCCATTGCCCGCGATGCCAGAGGATCGCTCCTAAACAACTGTCCGCAGTGAAAGGGCGGGGAGACCTTTGTGATCGCGCCTTTTAGTGTAGTGTATTTGAAGTTCGTTGAAAAAATGCAAATGATGGTTGCGACTCGAATCGAATTCAATTCCCCCTTTTTCAAAGGGGGAATTTCCTCTCTGGCATCTTAACCCCTCTTTGGCAAACAGGGGAAGGGGAGATTTTCAGACGAAATGACGAGGCATTTATAAAGCGAACTTTGGTTCCAGGACACTAGTTTCTTGTCAGCATTGACGATCCAACATTGCTAGAATCTCGGCCGCAGCGAGTTCCGAGCCGTTGAGCTGTGCCGCGGGCCAATTCGGCTCTTTGGCCAGGAGTCGGAGCAGATGTTCTCGCAGCTCGCCGGAGAGCAGATCTTCTTGGGGTATAAATTCCACCGTCGTCAGTTGTTTCAGGGCCGATTCCAATAGCGGATACTCGGGAAATTCGCCACGGTCCGTATAAAGAATGGGTACCTGATGAGCAATAACATCGGCGACGATGCCGTATCCCGGCTTCGTCACGACGACATCAGCGGCTCGGACCAAATCTTCGTAATGTCGTTGCGCATCCGGCAAGATCACGAAGTTGCGTTGGACCTCTTTGCGTGGGCCGGTGGCGACGAAGAAGAACTCCCGGAGCTGGGCCACTCTTTCGAAAGGGAATCGATCGAGGCCCAGTCCGCCAAAGCTCAAAAGAACTATCGTTGCGCCTAGAGGCAATGAGAATTTCGCCCTTGCCTGTTCCCTGGTGCAAGAGGAGATTCGAGCAATCCACGGAATCGGTCTCTGCTGAAGGAATACATCCAAGTTTCCGCAATAGGGCAGCGTCAGGGCGAGTGTGGCTTTTTTGTAGAAGCGCTCCATCTCCTCGACGAGAGGCAGGAAGCCTGGCTGACCCCTCAGACATGTCCGATAAATCCAATTCCACGTGAAGTTCGTCACCGCGATTGACGGGATGCGGGCATGATCTGCGATCTCAAAGCATAGTGCCGGAATGTCTCCCACGATCAGCTCGACGCGGTGTTTCCTGATGAACTCGATTTCCTGCGCGACGAGCTGCGGGATTTTGTCGCGCAGTGCTCGACACGCTGCGAAAGTTGCGCTAAGGTCCATCGCCAAACTGTCGCGCTGCACCATCCCCGCGTCGATGGCTTGACATGTGTACGAGGTGTAGGAGGGAAATAGCCATTCGGGAGCAGTCGTTCGCAGATGAATTTCTGCGCCGGGCCGGGCCGCGCGAAGACTTCGGATCACCTGGCTAGCGCGAACCGCATGACCGTACCCATGCCCGGTTATATAGAATAGAATTGAACTCAACTTAGATTTGGATGTATGTAATCAAAGATACGAAACTAGTGTAGTGTAACTGAAGTTCGTTGAAAAAATGCAGATGATGGTTGCGACTCGAACCGAATTCAAATCCCCCTTTTCCCCCTTTTTCAAAGGGGGATTTTCTCTCTGGCATCTTAACCCCTCTTTGGCAAAGAGGGAAAGGGGAGATTTTCGGACGAAATGACGAAGAATTTATACAGCGAACTTTGGTTCCACGACACTAGGGAAACGGCGAGATATTGTCAAGATAGAACCGTAACTGATGGCGCCCGGGCGACCCATCGCCCACAAGGGGAAGTGTACCCGAGCATGACAAAACCAGGGGGTTGGAATGACTGGAACGATAAAGAAGATCATCAGGCAGAAAGGCTACGGCTTCATCTCTCCGGACGACGGCAGCGATGACGTCTTCTTTCACCGTGGAAGCCTTGCTCCGCGAACTCAAATTGAAGATTTTAACGAGGGCGACACGGTGCAGTTCCAGGTGCGCAAAGGCGATAAGGGGCCTGTGGCTTTCGACATGAAGCTTCGCTGAGCACAGAGTCTCCCGGGGCTCCCGGCCTTATCGGCTTGACCTGCAAGGCCAAACTCTTCGGCGATGGGCGCGCAATGACACTGAGTTAAGAAATCCTTCTTCGGATGTTTTTGGAGCCTCAAGATGGGGCCCAAGGCCTGCCGCTGCTGCCTTGAACTGCAAACGACAAGAAGAAATGTGTTCCTGCCGAACGCGAGAAACCAGTACCTGAATGGCTAAAGAATCAGGCGGCTGTTGCTCCGCCAACGAAATCTGCGCTACGAGCGCGAATGGCTAATAGCTCGGACAACTGTCTGAGACACAGGGCGTGAATGGCTTACCACTATTTGGCAACTCTCCTTATCGTCCTCATCCTCGGCGAGATCTATTTTGCGCCCTCCTTGATGCCGCTAGATTTTCTGACCCAACTGTGGATCCAGAAAGAGAGAACCTGCAGCCTCGACACGGTCGCCGTGATGCTGCAAGACTGGACGCGGTCATTTTTGTTACCGGCCGCCATCGTGGTGTGGGTCGCCGGCATTCTTGTTTACAACCGCAGGTGGGAAGAACTGACGCGTTTTCTCATTGTCATTGCCGGCGGAGCATTGCTCTGTGAACTGGCGAAGTACTGGGTCATTAGGCCTCGACCGAGCGCGCTTCCGTTTGTTTTGGATGGAAACAGCTTTCCGAGCGGACATGCGGCGAATGGCGTGTTGCTCCTGGCGGGGGCTTACCTTGCCTGGCGCGACGCAAGCCCCCGCACTAAATGGCTTGAACTGATAGTGGGGACGCTCGTCGCAGCCGCAATCGTGGTTATTGCATGGCAGCGCCTGTACTTAGGGCGCCACTGGATGACGGATGTCATTGGTGGCCTGCTCCTGGGTTCCGCCTGGATATTTTTCGTCAAGGCTCGATGGCGCAAGCGGGTAACCAGGGCCTCGTGCGCAGCGCTATGCCTATTTTTCGCCATGGCCTTTTTACTTCTTTGGCTTTTTCCAACCTTGCGCATTCGACTGCCTTCGCCTCTCACGGTCCGAACCCAACCCATCGCTCGCGTTGATTTCGCGTCCGGCAGCGGCAACGATCTTAAGACCGATGAGTGGTCGGATGTATGGCAGGAGTTAGGTTCTCCGATCCGCACCATGACGCAGCGGGAATCCTCCGTTTACCTCCGGCTGCCTGAAAAAGGCGACTACATGCTTGCGCTGGGGATTCGGCCCACCGTGACTCCTAAAGCAAGTACGTGCAATCGCCTGGAAGTCTTGTTCAACCGTCGATCACTGGAAGTGATCACTCTGTACGAGGGTTGGCGGGACTACAATGTCGTTGCGGGCAAAGACGTTGTCGTTTCCGGGTTAAACGAGCTGACTTTTCGCGCGCACGGCGACAAACTTATGCCGCCTATCGTGATGTATGTGGAAGCCGTACCCTATGCGGCCTTCGTCAATAAAGTTGGTCTGCAAACCCTTTCTTTGACCGCGCGCTGAAAAGCCCCCGTCCGAGTGTGGCCACGGAGCCATCTTGGTCGGCAAGGCGATCCGCACGGCCTGCATTCTCGTCTCGTACCACGAAGAGTCTGGCCGGCTTCCCGCGGAAGCCATGAAATTGGGCATTCCTCAGTTTGTTGATGCAAAAAAAGCGGCAGCAATTTGTCGCAGGATTTTTCAACCCGGATTCCGCAGTTGTGGATACGGCGTGTGCCAAGCCTGGGGTGAGTCTGGAGTCGCGAAGACACCCAAGCGGGCAATTTCGCAGTCGTTGTTGCGAGTTGGCAAGCCTTCGCCATGGCTTTGAGGTTGCTACTTTGTGCACCGGCCATGGTTATCCGCTAAGAGGCAGCGGCCTATCGTCTTCGCGACGGAAGGTTCACGCCAGGCTCCTTAAGAAACTTTCCACTGCGGAATTCGGATTGAATCTGCGTCTGCGGAACGAGCTTTGGACCATTTCGAGAGACGAACAGGCCTGTGATTTTACGAAGCCGGTGGGCCGACTTTATTTTCGTGGGGTGGGGTGCTATAGGGGGTTAAATTCGGTCACACGGAAAATTGCATTCTAACTTTGAGCAACAAGCCCCGGAGGTGCTTTATGCAATGCAACGTGATTTTTGGTGTTCTTCTTCTATCGGTAACCTTAAGTCCAGTCGCTGCATTTTCCCAGCCCCATCCTACCGTGTACGTTGGTCTCGTCTCCATCACTCCTTCCAATGGACCGATCATGGCAACCGTGGACGGGGGATTCTTCAAGAAGCATGGGCTCGATGTCAAGCCTATCATAATGGCGGGATCGTCAACGGCCATTGCAGCTATGCTGTCAGGAGAGGTTAACCTGATCGGGATCGCCGCCTCCGGCTTGATCAATGCGCATCTTGCAGGGAGAGACGCGGAGATGGTCGCGGGGGTCGTAAACTTTGCGCCTTACGAACTCATCGTCTCCAAGGAGATACAACGAGTTGAGGAGCTGAAAGGAAAAAAAATGGGCATTGCCCGGTTCGGCGGTTCGGCGGATTTTCTTGCCCGCTGGGGTCTGGAGAAACACGGCTTGAAGCCGGGCAAAGACGTGACGATACTCCAGGTTGGAGGAAACGCCGAAAGGATGGCGGCCGTTTCCCAAGGTGCCATCCAGGCTACACTGCTTGAGCAAGCTTTTGCCCACCTTGCAAAAAAAACGGGCCTCCGATCTTTGCTGGATTACTCCGCGGCGGGTTTGGATTACCAGCACAACGGCATGGGGACAACCAAATCCTTTGTTGAAAAGAACCGCGATCTCATGACTCGATTCCTGAAAGCCATGATCGAAGGCATTCATCGGTTTAAGACTGATCGGGCCTTTGGCATCAAGGTCTTGGAGCGACATCTTCGGGTCCAGGACGCTGAAACAATTCATTCGGCCTACGATTACTACGCGCCCAAGACTTCTCTAGTGCCCTATGTGAATCTGAAAGGGATGAAGTTTCTTGTGGATACGATCGCCGAAACTAACCCCAAAGCAAAAAATGTGAAACCCGAGGAAATCGTCGATCACTCGCTGCTCCAAGCGATCGAAGCCAGCGGCTTCGTGAAACAGATTGCTGCCGGGCGTTAACCAGGCCGGACCAGGGATTGGTAGGCTTGTGCGATCTCCCGGCGCGGTCATATTTCCATGACACGATCACTGGGGATTAGGGGACAACTCAAACCTGGCGTCTCTAATCTTTTCGCCTGCGTCATCACCTGACGGGTCATTGTCCGAAGGCGTACCAGGGTTTTGACTGCTTGCCAACTGTGTTAGGCTCTTTGGCATGGAGTCCGATCACGCCAACCGCCTGATTCACGAGACCAGCCCTTATTTGCAGCAACACGCGCATAACCCGGTGGACTGGTATCCCTGGGGCGAGGAAGCCTTTCAGAAGGCCGTGACGGAGGATAAGCCGATACTTCTGAGCATCGGCTATTCGGCTTGTCACTGGTGCCACGTCATGGAGCAGGAATCTTTTGAAGACGAGAAGATCGCGGCATTGATGAACGAGTTGTTTATCAACGTCAAAGTGGACCGCGAGGAACGGCCTGATCTCGATGAGATTTATATGAATGCCGTGCAGCTTCTCACGGGCCGTGGCGGCTGGCCCATGACGGTATTTCTCACTCCCGAGGGAAAGCCCTTCTATGGCGGGACCTACTTCCCGCCGGAGGATCGCCATGGGATGCCGGGGTTTCCGAAAGTCCTGGTCGGTGTCGCAAAGGCCTATCGCGAACGACCGCAGGACGTCCAAAAAAGCGTGGACCAGATCCTGGTGACGTTGCACAAACTCAGCGAGTCCCGGGAAAGCCAACAGCCATTCGCCAGGGATACCATCACCCGCGCTGCGGAACAGATCGCCCGCGCCTACGATCCCGATAACGGAGGACTGGGCCGGGCGCCAAAATTTCCCAATCCCGGAGTGTATGAGCTTTTCCTCCGTCACTCTCACTACTCAAATAACGCGCGCTTCCTCGAGATGGTGACGTATACGCTCACCAAGATGGCGCAGGGGGGTATCTACGATCATCTCGGCGGTGGATTTCATCGCTATTCCGTAGACGAGAAATGGCTGGTGCCGCACTTCGAGAAGATGCTCTATGACAACGCGCAGCTGGCGCGGATCTTTGCGCTCGCATATGGGGCAACCGGCACGCTGTTGTTCAAAAACATAGCAGAGGACACCGTCGATTACTTGCTGCGCGAAATGCTTCATCCTGAGGGTGGGTTCTATTCGACCCAGGACGCGGACAGCGAAGGCGAAGAAGGTAAATTCTTCGTTTGGACGCCGCAGGAGGTCAATCGGATTCTGGGTGAGGAACTGGGAGAGATCTTTAGCCGCATCTTCGACGTCAGCGAATTCGGGAATTTCGACGGGAAGAGCATAGTGCATCCGATTTTAACATGGGAACAGGCAGGTAAACTGTTCAAGCGGGATACGGCGGAGATTGAACGAACCATACTCGAGGCCAGGAAAAAACTTTTTGCAGCGCGTGAGACGCGCATTAAGCCCTTCCGCGACGAAAAGATCATCACTGCATGGAACGGGCTAATGCTCTCCGGCCTCGCCGCAGCCATCAAAATCTCACCCAGACCCCAGTATGTCGAGGCGGCGAACCGCACACGACAATTGATCTTGACGCGAATGTTTCATGACGGCGTTCTTCTCCACGTCTACAAGGACGGGCGCGCGAAGCTCCCGGGATATCTCGATGACCATGCCTTCTTGGCGGTGGGTCTTTTGGATCTCTACGAAGTGACGTTCGATCGTTCCGCACTGGACCAAGCAATGCAACTTGCAGAGATCCTCCTTGATGAGTTCTGGGATAACGCCCAAGGCGGCTTTTTTTACACCGGGAAATCTCACGAGCCGCTCATTAGTCGAACCAAGCCGCTCTTCGACGCCTCGATCCCGTCGGGGAATGCCATGGCATTGCAGCTTTTATTGAGACTCTACTATTACACGAATCGAGAGGATTACTTGCGCAAAGCCGAGCAGCTTCTGCGCTTGACTTATGAGGCAATGCAAGGCCAGCCCTTTGGCGTCGCCCACATGCTCTGCGCCCTGGATTTTTATTTGGAAAAACCTAAGGAAATCGTGCTTGTAGGAAACTCAAACGATCACGCGCTGAGTGACCTCCTCGGCAAAATACGCTCCCTTTATCTGCCCAATGCAACTGTACGGCTGATTGGCCCGGACGAACGGCTGGAAACTGTCAACCCGCTGTTGCAGGGCAAAGTTCCAATCCAGAACAAGCCTACCGTGTATGTGTGTCACAACTATACGTGCTCACCACCGGTAACGAACTGGCAGGAACTGAAGCCGCTCTTGCAACCTTAGCCGGAATGGATTTGCTTCGTGTGCGCTAGCTCGGATTCCTGCCGAGACGGCCCCCCTGTGACCGCAGGCGCGCATCACGCCTGCGGCGCGGGTCTTCTTATGGTTTGAATGATGCGTTCCAAATCAGCGAGCGAGTAGTATTCGATTTCGATTTTGCCCCTCGTGGATCTTGCCTTGGGAAGAAGGCGCACTCTGGTACCGAGCGAGCGCTGCAGCTCCTCGACAAGAGAGCGGAGGTCGGGATCCACGGCCGGCGCTTCGCGTCTTCTTCTTCTGCCTAGTTTGAGGAAGCGAACCAGTTTTTCCGTTTCACGCGTGGATAATCCTCTGGCGATAACTTCGCGACACGCAGTCATGATTGCCGGTTCGCTTTGTAATCCGAGCAACGCTCGCGCCTGACCCACAGGCAGGTTGCCTGACGCCACTTCTTGCTGTACGTCCGCGGGGAGCGAAAGTAAGCGCATCGCATTGGCAACAGCCGGGCGGCTCTTGCCGACTTTTTCTGCGACTTCTTCCTGGCTCCAGTGGAATTCCTCCTGCAACCTGCGATAGCCGTTAGCCTCCTCGATCGGGTTCAAATCTTCCCGTTGCAGATTCTCAACGAGAGCCAACTGAAGCGCTTCGTGATCGCTTGCTTCGCGCAGCACGACCGGGACTTGATCGAGCCCTGCCTTGAGAGCGGCGCGCCAGCGGCGTTCGCCGGCGATCAGTTCAAATTGTTCGCCTTTAGCTCGAACAACCAGGGGTTGAATGATTCCCTGGTTACGGATCGAGGCTGCGAGTTCGTCGATTTTCTCCTGATCAAACGAGCGCCTGGGCTGAAATGGGCTTGGATTGATCCTTTCGATGTCAACTTCCAGGTTAGAGGGACTCCTGGTTGTTTCGACTCTGGGCGCGGGCGCTCCAGGAATCAGCGCGCCGAGACCTCTACCCAATCCTTTTTTCTGCAGCGACATCTTTTTCTCCGTTCGCTATTAATTCTCTCGCTAAGTCGAAATAGTCCTGCGCCCCCGTGGAACTGACATCGTATAAGCAAGCGGGCTTGCCAAAACTAGGGCACTCGCTCAGACGAACGTTTCTGCGAATGATCGTACGAAACAACTTGTCCGGAAAATGGGTGCGGATTTCTTCGACCACCTGATGCGAAAGGCGGTTGCGGCTGTCGAACATCGTAATGACAATTCCCTCCAAAGTCAGACCCGGATTCAGGCCCTTTTGCACCAAGCCGAGTGTCTCTAGCAGAGCGGTTAGTCCTTCCAGCGCGTAATACTCGCTCTGAATAGGAACCAGAAGGGATTCCGCGGCTGTAAGTGCATTCAACGTGAGGAGCCCCAAGGAAGGCGGACAATCAAGCAGCACGTAATCGTAGTGGTCCCGAACGGATGCCAGCGCATCCTTGAGCCGATACTCGCGCCTTTCTGCGCTGACGAGCTCAATCTCGGCCCCGACAAGGTCCTTTGTCGACGGAACCACCAACAACAGGGGTAGCTCGCTCTGATAAAGCACTTCACCGATAAAACGGCTTCCGGTTACTACATCGTAGAGGCTCGAAGGAATCTGGGAGCGATCAATGCCCAAGCCGGTACTGCTGTTTCCTTGGGGATCGACATCGACCAAAAGGGTTCTCTTACCCTCGGTAGCGAGAGATGCCGCGACATTAACGGTTGTTGTCGTCTTCCCGACGCCGCCTTTCTGATTGGCGATAGCAATTACCTTGCCCACGATATTATCTTTATAAATCAAATACTTAGGGGTGTGACGCGCACTTATGATCTTTTATCATAACTTGCAACAAAACGAAAGAGAATTCTACCGTTTCACGTGAAACGGTTATTCCTATCATCGGTTTCATTGTCGACGATCGTTTATATCCCGCTGGAGGCTTCAATCTGGGCGGCGAAAGCACAGAATTGAGAACTAAGTAACCTAGTGCAGTGTCCCCAACGCTTCT
>JBFJNS010000023.1:0-13703 GCA_041618055.1 Binatia bacterium | reverse complement strand
GGGGATCGACCTATCTGGCTATCCGTTATGCCGTCGAAACAACCCCACCCTTTTTGATGGCCGGTGTGCGCTTCATCATTTTTGGAGGTTTCTTGTATGCGCTGCGTCGGTGGCAAAACGATCCGGCACCAAAGGCAGCAGAGTGGCGCAGTGCGGCAGTCACCGGAATCTTACTCCTGGTCGGCGGCAACGGCGGCGTGGTCTGGGCTGAGCAGTTCGTGTCGTCGAGTCTCGCGGCGCTGCTAGTTGCGACGGTTCCACTCTGGATGGTGCTTCTCGACATGTTCGGCCCTACAAGCCACCGGCCAGGAGTCACCGTGGCCAGTGGTATTCTCATCGGCTTCGGCGGCGTGGTTTTGCTCATCCGCTCGCCTGCGGACGGCGCCGGAGAGATGCACTTCTTCGGCGTAAGCGCTCTCCTGTTCGCTTCTCTTTCCTGGGCAAGCGGCTCACTTTACGGGCGAACAGCAGTGCTCCCCGCTTCTCCCCTGCTCGGCAGGGGGATGGAGATGCTCAGCGGGGGACTGGCGTTGCTGGCGGTATCGCTACTGGCTGGAGAATGGAGCGGCTTCGATCCATCGGCCGTTTCACAGCGGTCGGCGCTGGCCGTCATTTACCTGACTCTAATAGGCTCCAGCGCCTTCGTGGCTTATGTGTGGCTCTTGCGTTTTGCGCCCACACCCCTGGTGGCAACTTACGCATATGTCAATCCGCTGGTTGCCGTCTTACTCGGCTACTTCTTGGCCCATGAGCCCTTCACCCCGCGCATTCTCCTTGCTGCCGCCCTCATCATCGGCTCCGTCGTTTTAGTTAGCCTACCGATTTACACATCGGGCACTGAACACTGAGCCGTCACGCGGCGGTTTTTCCTAGCCACAGACTCGACAGCCGCTTGCGCTCTCCCTCGTCGAGATGGCTGAGGGCCTGACTTACGATATCTATGCCAACCATGCCGTTCCAGGCGTGAATGAGCGTGAGCGTCACAGGCCCGGGGACCTGCTTGCTGAGGGCAACACCATTGACTTTTTTGATTGGAAGTATGGTCGGGCTGGTACTGGCAAGGAAAGCTTCCTCCGCATTGTAGATATCGTAGGGGGTAAGGTTGGTTTCGACGAAATCGATTTTGGCATCCCTAGCGATGGCGCGCAGCGTTTCTCGGGTGATACCGTCCAACACATTCCTGTTTCCCGGCGTGTGAATCGTGCCGTCGGAGACGAGAAAAAAATTATGGGCGTTGGATTCGCTCAGGTTGCCGTCTATGTCGAGCATCAAGGGAATGGCTTCGGCATCGACTTGCTTGGCTTCGAAGCTAGCGAGCGTATGGTTCATTTTGTTGGTGACTTTCGCCTTGGGTTCGAGACACTGCGGCGGAACTCTGCGGGTAGACGGTATGACCAGCACGGCACCCTCAACGTAATGCTTGGCAAACTCGCGGAAATTGACATTGACGCAATATATGGCGACAGTCGCACCACCCGTAACCCGATTGCCCTGCGACGAGCGCAGGCCACGGCTAACGACCTGCCAGATGGCGTAGTCGTCGTTGTCCTTGAGCAACGGCTTGTTTCTTTCCAACACTTCCAAAGACAGGCGTTCCATCTCCTCGGGCGAGACGCCGCACTCGATTCGCGTGTACCGCAGCGAACGATAAAGCCGGGCGATGTGTTCTCGGAGCTTGAACGGTTCATGGCCGAATGTTCGCGTGACGTCGTAAACCCCGTCGCCGGCATTGAATCCGGAATCCAGCACCGACACCTTGGCTTCGCTTTCCGGTAAGAAACAGCCGTTCAAATAAAAAACCTTTTCGTTCATGGTCTTCCCTCCATGCGCAGCAGAGCTTGATACTATCACGGATCTCCAATTCCCAGGCAAGACTGCAATGCGGGTGCGATCTCTCCGTCTGATGGTGATTCGGCGAAGGAGGTCACGGATCCCTGTCTGAGCTGCCTGCAGAGCACCTTAAATGCTTCCCACCCAATCACCGATCCACGCATTCGTTTCCTCCGGGACCTGCCAAAAAAATCCGTGCGCCTGCCCGGCAAGGACTTTCAACTTTGCCCCAGGAATCCTCTCCGCCATGACCTCCGACTGCGGAACGTGATTACTGCCGACGGTATCGCCATCGCCGATCACGACGAGCGTCGGCGCTTTCACTTCCGCCAAACGATGCGTTCCCTCCCAATTGTGCCGAGCCATGCACAGCTCGATATAATCGGGCAGCTTGGCATGGGTTGACCATGCCAACTCGTGAAACGCTCGAACACGCTCCGGATGCGCGGCGCGAAATGACGCCGTGAAGTAAGTGTCCGAATCACAAATTTCGTGGCGGATAAACTCTTCGAAACCTTTTTCAATCAGTTCGATAACGAGATAGGAGGGAAGCCCGGGCACGCAATTTTGACCGCTGCGAGCCGCCGGGCCCGATCCGCTGGCAGCGAGAATGAGGCTTTTTACCTTGGCAGGATGATTAAGCGTCATAGCGAGTGCGATACGCCCACCCATCGAGTGACCCAATAGATGCGCTGAGTCAATGTCCAAGTAGTCAAGCAGCGCGACGACATCGCAGGCTAGCTGTTCAATGGTGCAAACGCCGGTCACCCTGCTCGAACGACCGCAACCCCGCGGATCGAGGGTGATAACGCGCATCGCCGTTGCCAGTTGAGGGACCTGGTGAGATCGCCACACATCAGCCGAAAAGCCCGTTGCCGGAACGAGCACCAAAGGCTCTCCCTGCCCATGCGATTCATAATAGAGATCAACGCCCGTGGGGAGCTTTGCAGATGACATCGGTCGGCCTCCTTTGGTTTATGAGTCAAACCGCAGCCAAGGCCGAGTTCTTGCACAGCCACGCTGCTGCTGTCAAACCGCCATAAGCCTTTGTTGGACGTCGCGGTCAACTCTTGTTGCCTTGAATTCGGGGTGGTACAAGAAACCCAATACCGTTGACGGGGAGAACAACCATGGCCATCAAACTATACGACGCGGTGCCTTCGTCCAACAGCGACCGTGTGAAGATCGTGCTTCATGAAAAAGGTCTTCCCTACGAACGGGTGACGCTCGACCTGGGCAAGAAAGAACAAAAGAAGCCCGAGTTCCTGAAGTTAAATCCGTACGGGAAAGTCCCCGTCATCGACGACGGCGGCAAGGTCTTGTTCGAATCCTGCATCATCAATGAATACCTTGATGAGCAATACCCCACCCCGGAGCTGATGCCGAAAGACCCCTACCTGCGGGCGCGGGGCCGAGTCCTGGTGGATTACGCATTGAATTATCTTCATGAGCCGTATTGGGGGTTGCGGCATGAAATGCTCAAAATAGAATCTGAGCGCAACACGTCCGACTTGGAAGAAAAGCGCCAAATCCTAACACGCCTTCTTCAATATCTCGAAGCCGCCCTTGGAGACAAACCTTATTTTCTCGGAGACATCAGCCTGGCGGATATCGATATCCTGCCCCGGTTCCTGCGCCTGCAATCTTACGGCGTTCTCCTGGAACCGTCGTTGCCGAGGCTCAACGCGTGGCTGGAAAGAATGAAACTTCGCCCTTCAGTGCAACCGTTCGTCTAGGTCAACTCGACCCAATGCCTCGCTGACGCCTCACTCGATACCAACATCCCGGTCGCAGGCTTTTTGGAAAGATTGCTAAGCGGCATGAGCACTACTGCAATTGAGGCAATCGCTGCGCTTCACAAAAACTGCGCCGGGACGGCAAGAGGCGTTTCAGATTTTGCCGATCGTTTCGCCGGGCAGCTCGATGCGGGTCTGACGTCCGAGGATTTCCAACAACACGGCGACTCGTTCGCTTCCCTTCATCTCGCGTTCGAAAATGGCTTCAAGACCCGCAAAAGGCCCTTCGTTGATTCGCACGGTGTCGCCCGGCCTGATTGGAACGGGTTCCAGCCGTGCCACACCTTCGGGGCAGCGCTCCTTTAACTCGCGGATGATTTCATCCCCGACTTCGGCAATCGTATCGCCGAATTTGAGAAAATCCCTCACGCCCGGACAATAACGCGCCGCCTTACCTGAAGTGACAAGGTCCAAGCGGCAAAAAAGATAGGAGGGGAAAAGGGGCACGAGGACCCACAGGAACCTGGTAGCAATCCGCCGTCGCGTACGGAGCCACGGGAGAAACACCTCCAGGCGCAGATCAGACAGCCGTTTTTCAACCTCTCCTTCTTTTTTTGCTTTCGTCCGAATCGCGTACCAGCGGAGTCCTGGCTCGATCAGCAAAGAAGTGCGTTTCATGCAATCCCATCCGTCAACCCATCAGCGGTCGGCGCTCATTCGTTACCAAAAAGAGTTTACCAAATCACCTTAAAAATGATAACATGTAAAATGTAATATGCGCTCGCGCACGAGGGCTCAGATAAGAAATATTGACTTTAGGCCAAAACGGCGCTTGACTGTAGAGAGGAAGCATATCCGGTGAAGAGGTTGTTGTTTGATAGCGTCTAAGAGTCAAAGAACGCTATGGGCTGGCCGACCAGGACGTCAAATAAAGGGAGGTCGAACGCAAGCCTTGACACAACTCGGATCTTACCCCGCAATCGCACGCAGTTCTCTCCTCCTTGGCTTACATCTGTCAACCTCAGGGTGATGCAGAAACGCATAAGACCGCCGTCGCCGCGCGTTTTTCAAGTAAAGAGCTTTCGTTGCCGATTATTTCTATTGTGTGGGCGCATGCATTTGGAACCCGGTGATATTTGGGCGGACCAAAAATTCAACGCCGTAAAGGGGGGCTGTTGGAATGGACCGTAACGAAGAGTTTGAAACGATCATCAAGAAAGATCGCGACCGACACCAATCTCGAGCCTGGCGGGGAAATCTGCTCGGCTACCTCGAGAAAGTCAAAGAAGATCCTGCCACCACCAAGCTAGCACATGCCCGGGTTTACGACATCATGATGAAGGCCGGGGTTCGCGACATACAAGAAAGCGAAGACCCCCGCGTCAAACGACTATACAAGGACGAATTCATCAAGGTCTATAACTTCTTTGCGGATGAATTTTTCGGCATTGAAAAGACAGTGGCTCATATCGTGCGGTACTTCCATGCCGCCTCCTTAAAGGGAGAAGAGAGCCGACAAGTCATCTACTTGATGGGACCGGTGGGATCCGGAAAAAGTTCTCTGGTAGAAAAGCTTCACCGCGGCCTGGAAGAAAGCGAGCCCCTATTTGCGATCGAAGGCTGCCCCATGTTCGAGGAACCATTGCACCTCATTCCTCGGCACTTGCGCAAAGAATTTGAAAAGATGTTGGGCGTCCACATCGAGGGAGATCTTTGCCCCGTTTGTCGATACCGTTTGAAGGAAGAATTCGGGGGAAAATATGAAGAGGTCCCCGTTGCCACGGTGGAGTTTTCCAAACGCGCCCGGGTCGGAATCGGAGTCGTGCCGCCCGTGGATCCGAACAACCAGGACACATCGGTTCTCATCGGCAGCGAAGATATTTCCAAACTCGATCTTTACTCGGAGGGCGACCCCCGAGTTCTCGAGCTGAACGGAGCCTTGAACATCGGCAACCGCGGCGTCGTCGAATTCATTGAGGTGTTCAAGAATGAGATCGAGTATCTTCACTGTATGATCACGGCCACTCAGGAAAAGGTCGTGCCCGCGCCCGGTCGCCACGGACTCGTCTACGTTGACACCGTCATTGTCGCGCATTCGAATGAGGCAGAATGGCAAAAATTCAAAGCGGATCATACCAACGAGGCGATCCTCGACCGTATCGTGGTCATTCGTGTGCCCTACAACCTGCGGCTCTCCGAAGAGGTCAAAATCTACCAAAAGATTATTCGTCATTCGGATTTCCGGGCCCATGTGGCTCCCCATACGTTGGAAATCGCCTCTATGTTCGCCATCCTGTCGCGCCTTGAACCGACGAGCAAGTGCGACCTCATGACGAAGCTCAAGCTCTACAACGGCGAAGAAGTCGTGGAAAAGGGAAAGACCAAGAAGGTGGACCTCCAGGAACTCAGAGAGGGCTCCAAGCGCGAAGGCATGTCGGGAATTTCGACGCGATTTATTATGAAGGCCTTGGATAACGCGCTGTCGGACAATACCGCGGGGAACTGCATCAACCCGATCAATGTCCGCGAAGCCCTCATCAACATGACAAAGGAAGCAGACCTCCCGGACGATACCAGGAAGCAGTACTTGGAATTTTTGCAGGACACGCTGCACAAAGAGTACCTCGAAGTCTTGGAGAAGGAGATCACTCGGGCATTTGTCTATTCATACCAAGAGCAGGCCGAATCGCTGTTTCAGAACTATCTCGACCATGCGGAAGCCTACGTGAACAAGAGCAAGGTAAAAGACCGCAATACCAAGGAAGAGCTGTCTCCTGACGAAGGTTTTATGAAATCCATCGAGGAGCAAATCGCCATTATCGGCTCGGCAGCCGATGGCTTTCGCCAGGAAGTCATTGCGTACCTCTGGGCCGCCAATCGACGCGGCGAAAAAATCGACTATCGAAGCTATGAGCCGCTCAAGGAGGCCATCGAAAGAAAACTGAGCACCTCTGTGCGCGATCTGAGCCGGGTTGTCACCAAGACGCGCACTCGCGATGAGGAGCAATCCCAGAAATACGATGCCATGGTTAAAAAGCTATTGGAGAACGGCTATTGCCCAAGCTGTGTCGATATGGTCCTTAAGTATGCCGCCAACAACTTGTGGAAGGACTAGTACTTAACGCCGTCGACAATTTCAAGGTCACGTTAAGGGATCGGGGCTATGGAGACGATTTTTCGCCCGTACAATCCCTCTTCCGGGCAGCGTAGCGACCGTAGCGCTGGCGATCGCTTGCGCCACCGGCGGAAGATTCGCGAGGCGATTCGAAACAACATCGCTGACATTATCGCTGAGGAGTCCATCATCGGACGGGACAAGAACCGCATCATCAAGGTCCCGATTCGGGGTGTAAAGGAGTACCGATTCGTCTACGGCGAAAACGTTCCGGGCGTGGGTCAGGGCGGCGATCAGTCACCCCAACCCGGACAAGTCATCGGCACGAGCAAACAGGCGGGATCGGGGCCCCAAGCCGGGGACCGACCGGGGGTCGATTATTATGAGACCGAAGTCAGTTTGGATGAAATCATCGAACTCATGTTCGAGGACCTGGAGCTACCGGACCTCGAACGGAAGCGCCTGCGCCAACACGAGGCCGAAAAACTGATACGTCAGAAAGGCTATCGAAAAAAAGGGGTCCGGGTACGTTTGGACAAAAGAAGGACGGCGGTTTCCCGGGTAAAGCGTAAGAAAGCTTCTCAGCGCGCGCAAAACACCGCTCTGCAAAGAGACCGCTTCCCCTTCCACAAGGATGACCTGCGGTATCACCACACCGTGACCGAGATCCGGCGGGAATCGAACGCCGTCGTTTTCTGCATCATGGACACCTCCGGTTCTATGGACACGGTCAAGAAATACTTGGCGCGAAGCTTCTTTTTTCTACTGTACAGGTTTCTGTGCACGCGCTATCAAAACGTTGAAATCATCTTTATCGCCCACCATACCGAAGCCACCGAAGTCACGGAGGATGAGTTCTTTCACAAGGGAGAATCCGGCGGGACGTTCATCTCCTCTGGATACAATAAGGCCCTCGAAATTATCCATCAGCGGTACCATCCGACGCTTTGGAACGTTTACGCCTTTCACTGCTCCGACGGAGACA
The DNA here is from genome assembly GCA_041618055.1 of Binatia bacterium. Taxonomy (GTDB): domain Bacteria; phylum Desulfobacterota; class Binatia; order UBA9968; family UBA9968; genus JBFJNS01. The sequence continues at coordinate 6,037 of JBFJNS010000023.1, read as the reverse complement.
ATTTCGAATCCGACAACCCAGCCACTCTGAAGGCCGCTCAGGAACTCGCCAAGGTTTCGAACCTGTTTGGCTATGGCGAGATTAAACCCCTTGGGGCCGGTTATTATGGAAGCACGATGATCCAATTCTTCTCCCAGATTCAGGAGCCGAACTTTCAAACTGTCCAGATCCAACGCAAGGAGGATATCTGGCCATCGTTTAAGGCTCTTCTGAGTAAGGATCGCGCCCGAGATGACGCCGCATAACTCTTCCGCCGTGACGGACAAATACACCATCGCTGACCTGCAAAGCTGGAACGAGCGGATCCTCGAATGGGTGAAGTACTTTGGTCTCGACGCCTACCCTCAAGAGTTCGAGGTCTGCGACTACGAGGCCATGCTTTCCTACATGGTCTATTCAGGCATGCCCTCTCACTATCCGCACTGGTCTTACGGGAAGAGTTTTGAAAAGCTGAAGACCCTTTACGATTACGGCGTCACCGGCCTGCCTTACGAGATGGTCATCAACTCCAACCCTAGCATCGCTTACCTGATGCGCGACAACAGTCTGGCGCTGCAAATTCTTACCATGGCACACGTTTACGGACACAATGATTTCTTTAAAAACAACTTCACTTTTCGTACGACCCGCGCTGAATTTACCATCGAAACATTCAAGACACATGCGGACCGGGTCCGCAGCTACGTGGAAGATCCCAGCATCGGCCTGGACAAAGTCGAGCGTATTGTGGACATCGCCCACGCACTCTCCCTTCAATGCCGCCGAAACATGGCGATAAGGAAATCCTCGCCCGAGGAGCAACGACAGAGAAAAATCGACGACGCGGAGCCGAAATCGGACCCTTTTGGACATATTCATCGGCGTCAAGAATACACCCCTCCGGATCTCAACAAGGTTCCTCTTGAATCCGATGAGGACATTTTGCTCTTTATTCGCGATCACAATCCCCAATTGGCCGATTGGGAAAAGGACCTGCTAACCATTGTACACGAGGAGGCGCAGTACTTTTTGCCTCAGATCGAAACAAAGATCATGAACGAGGGTTGGGCCAGCTTCTGGCATAAGCGCATCCTCGAGGCGTTGGACCTCCCTCAAGCCCTGCACATGGAATTTCTCGTTCGACATACCCAAGTTCTCAGTCCCTCACCGGGGGGTATCAACCCCTATCACCTCGGCATGAAAGTTTGGGAAGACATTGAAAAGCGCTGGGAGCGTCCGACAGAAGCGGAAATCAAGGAATACGGCAATAAAAAGATGGACAGTCGGAGCAAGCTGTTTGAAGTTCGAGAGGTCGAACGGGACACCTCCTTTTTACGCCGTTATCTCACGGAAGACCTCGTCCGTGAACTCAATTTATTCGAATACAAGGCCCGCGGGCAGGAGCAGGTCGTGAGCCGCGTGGCGGACGAAGACAACTGGTGGCAAATTAAAGAAACCTTGCTCCAAAACGTCGGCACCGGCACCATTCCCGTCATCAAGGTCGAGGACGCGGACTTTCGTAACAACCGGACATTGCTTTTGAAACATTACCACGATGGGCGCGACTTGCAGCTGGATTACGCCGAGAAAACCTTGGAGTACGTCGCTCAGCTTTGGGGCCGCGATGTCGCCCTGGAAACGATCACAAATGATCGGAAGGCACTTTTGTGTTTTTCCGGCAATAAGCTCACAATCAAGAGTATCGCTTAAGCTCGCCGCGTTATTCGCTCCAGTTGCCAAAATTTCGGCCTCGTGAGACTAGATAAGATCAACAGGATCCCTCTTTATGTCTAACAGCGCTGATATCGCGGCCATCCAGAAACACATTAACAATGAGCTGACCCCGTCGTCGATGTCCGACAAGCGGATTGCTGGAATCATTGGCGATGCACCGTCAACCTATTCAAAAAGCCCGGCTCTCTGGAACGCCGCCTTTCGGCACCTGGGAGTGAGCGCCTTATACCTTCCCTTCGACGTCAACAAGAATCAACTCCAGGGCCTCATCGCGACACTGAGACACTGCGATTCGGTGCTTGGGTTCAATGTAACAGTGCCCTACAAAGTCGCGGTGATGGACCTTCTCGACGACCTCGATCCCAACGCCCAGCGGATTCAAGCCGTGAATACGGTCGCCAGGACTCCTGACGGAAAGCTCATCGGTTACAACACCGACGGAGAAGGCTTTGTAGAGAGTATTTTGACAATCCAACCGGGGAGGCGAAAGAGCTTCATTCGGTCATTAAAGGGACTCGACGTTTTGCTTCTAGGCGCGGGCGGCTCCGCGAGAGCCGTTGCATTTCACGTCTCGGATCTCTTGGCGGGGGGGCAGCTCCTGATTGCCAACAGGACGATCGAGCAAGGCCAAGCACTTGCACAGGAGATTGTGAGGGCAGGCCGCCAGGCAAGAGCCATCGGCGAAGAAGAAACCGCCGCGTGGGCTTCCCGGGTCAGCATGATTATCAACAGCACGACCAAAGGCCAGGGGGGGATGCGCAAACTATCCGATGGCAGGGTCACGAACCTTGAGCCCTACTCGGCCTTGGCGCCAGCCCATCCCCCAGCTTTTTCTGAGTCGGAAGTTTCATCTCCAGCCTTCTCAGAAAGGTGGTTGGAGTCCGCGCAAGCGGATATTGCAGCGAACCATCAGGCTTCCATGGTTCTCGCGAAATCAGTTCCCCAGGACGTTGTTTTTTACGATCTAATTTACCATCCGGAAGAAACTGTTTTTCTCCAGCACGGGCGATTGACCGGCCATAGAACGGTAAACGGGAAGGCTTTGATCGTTTGTCAGGCCGTGATTGCGCTGTGCCGGCGTCTGTGCAAGCAGGAGCTTCATGCTCGCAACATGGACAATGAGGCAACGGAGAAGCATGTCGCCGAAGTCATGTATGCGTCGTGGTAGAAAGTCATCGGCCGCCGCGCAACGAAACTTGTAGAGCGGCTCGGCCCATCGCGTCGCTGCAATTGCGGGATCCGGTTTCACTGCGCTTCGATTCCGGCACGGTCCCGGTATCGCAAAGCCGATGTTAGAATAGCAGCGTCAACCGACTGCCGTGAAAACCAGATTACAACTGCTACTGGCAGCCATCGAACGTCAGGGACCCCTCCTGGGACAGATGCGAGTCTACGAATGGTCCTGGGAGATGCATTCCAGGTGGGGATTACTTTGGTTGCTGGCCGTGATTTTGATCATGCTCCTATTTTGGGGGATGTTTTTTTTAGGGCTCTTCGTTGCCGTGCGCTGGATGCTGGGGAAAGGCCGAGGCAAGCCCTCCGAGGCTCTGGAGATTCTGCGCCAGCGCTACGCGCGAGGGGAGATTACCAAGGAGGATTTCGAGGCCAAAAAGAGCGATTTGCGCTGACCCCTTCGGAGCAAGTTCACTAAAGACTCAGCTATACTTTAACGTCTATCCCTACCATGTAATGAGTTAGAGCAGCGGGTAGGACCCCGTGAAGGTTGCCTTTTTTTACGACTCCGATGGAAATTTCCCGGCTGTGTTGAAGGCGAGTGGAAATTTGTGTCGCTCTAATGCCTACGGTGGTTTTGGCTGTTATCGATTTCCCCGCTCCCTGCTAAACTGATTCCATCGCGCGCAAGATCCGTGTCGCTCGCTTTTGACGCCACCGTTCCCGGGGGATGATCGTACCAGCCTGGATCTTCGTCATAGGACTTCAAGGTGTCACGGACTTTCAGCATCGTAAACATTCCGCCCATTGAAATATAGTCGCCGAAGGGACCCGTTGCCCCCTTCATCGAGATCGTGTTGCGGGGATAGGGCATAACCTCGGCCATTCTCCCCATGTCCATCCCCGTGTGCCCCATGGTCATATACGCAGGAAGGAGCGGACGCAGCGCATCCTCAAGACCGTCAGGCTTGATGCCGACCATGTTGGGAAACTCATGCGCCATCTGATTCATCACATGGTGTGTCATGTGACAGTGCATAGCCCAATCGCCCGGGGCGTCGGCAATAAATTCTATATTCCGCGTCTGACCGACAGCCACCAGAACCGTGGTTTCCGGCCATTGCGCCGACAGAGGTATATCCTCTCCGTCGGTGGCGGTAATTCGAAAATGAAACCCGTGCAAATGAATCGGATGATGATCCATCGCCCCCAGATTACCCAGGCGCATGCGGATTTTATCCCTTGTTTTGCAAACCATTGGCCGCGTCGAAGGAAAAACTTTGCCGTTGATCGTCAAAACATTAAAACCACTATCTTTTACGGTGTTCGGGCGCGCGGTGCCGGCTTCGACGACCCACTCACTGAGCATCAAGACGAAATCGCGATCGACCTGGTATTCCGGCGCCGGATTTCTAGGATGAATGACGAACATGCCGATCATGCCCATCCCCATCTGGGTCATCTCATCGTGGTGCGAGTGGTACATGAATGTCCCATGCTGCCTGAGGGTCCACTCGTATTTGAAGGTTTCTCCCGGTTTAATATAGGGCTGCGTCAGACCGCCCACTCCGTCCATTCCGGCTGGTAGATACACGCCATGCCAGTGGATCGAGGTGGCCACAGGGAGGCGATTGGTAACGTAAATCCGCACCCGCTCCCCCTCCACCGCCTCGATAACGGTACTGTTCACGCGCCCGTTGAAGCCCCAGCATTTGGCTTTTAAGCCCGGGTCAAAGGCATGGTCGACTTCTTCGGCGATCAGATAAAAGACCTGGACGCCGTCCACCACTTTGAACGGCAAGACTCCGCCGTCGGGAACCACCACCGGCCTGTAACCTTTTCCCGCTAGCGCGGGCGGTAGAGGCTGTACGTTTATGGGCCCGCCGCTGTAACTTTTTTCCCAAAACACACGACTATTCCGAGACTCCGACGCTGAAGCGCCTGGCCGGTACTGCGCCAGAGCTCCGTGATTTCTTGCCTGACCTTCTCTACCCAACAGCGCCACGCTACCCGCTACGCTAGCAGCGCCGATTCCTAATAATTGACGCCGTGATAATTTCTTAGCCATGAGAGTCCCCTTGTTTTCAATGTCCTTCCGGATTACGCCCTTGCGGACCACCTCTCCTCATTGCCCCAGCGCCCTCGCCGCCGCGCGCTCCATTGCCTCCCGGCAAACGACCGTTTAAGAGCTGCGTCAGCTCCGTTCGAGCCAACCAGTAGTCACGCAGCGCTTCGATATACATAGCGCCGGTCTCGATCTGCTGCTCGCGAACACGCAATAACTGAACGGGACCAAGCTGCATGGCGTTATAGTGCAATTGGGCTTCATTCACGATACGCTCAAACAGCGGGAGCATGATGTCGCGATAGTACAGAGCGCGATCCCGAGCCCCTTGGGTTCGATCTCGAAGCGTTCGCGCGGTCGCGCGGATTTTGATTGCCATTGCGTAATATTCCTGTTGGGCACGCCTGAGCTCTGCCGCGGCGCGGGCGGTTCGCCCCTGTCCTTGATCAAATATGGGAATGGGAAACTCCAGCACCGGGCCGACTTCCCACGCTCCATCGCTGCGCTCCCCCAACGCACCCATGTGCGATTCCGGTATTAGAGCTACCGCTCGGTTCAGTCCTAGCTGTTCCCCGGCGGAGATGACCCGCTGACGAGCGTTCAATAGATCGACGCTGCGCTCGAGTGCGACACGCTCTATATCCTCTGTCTCGATGGGCTCCCGCGGCATCTCCGGCAGACGATCTTCAGTTTGCCAGTCGGTTTGTCTTCCCCATAGTCCCATCAGGATATTCAGCTCTTCGCGGCTCTGCCGCGCGGCGACCTCCGCGGCGCCAAGCGCTAATCTCCCCGTCTCGAAAAGCGCTCGTTCCCGGGCGAGGTCGAGGTCTGAGATGTTTCCGGCTTCGTACAATCGCCGCGCGACCTCGAAGGAGGCGTTGAGCGCCTTGACAACCGTGCGGCGCAGTTCCAGCATTTGCTCGTTTGCTTGATGCAAAAGAAAGGCGCCTCGAACTTGTCCCGTAAAATCCAACACTAACCCGCTCACTCGAGTTTTCGCTTCCTCGAATCGCGCTGCCGCCACGCGCTTGCGCAGCGGCAGATAGAAGATATCGAGAAAATTCATCGCCACCGCAAGCTCCATCT
>JBFJNS010000022.1:0-14264 GCA_041618055.1 Binatia bacterium | reverse complement strand
CTTATCTCGGAGAGCCCTATCTGGGACCTTGGGGATAAGGCAAAGCTGGTGCTGATCGCTCATTTGCCAGCATCGTGGCCATTGGGCCTGCAAGCGAGAATGCACCGCGACAGGGGCTGGACGATTATGACTCGGCCGGAATCCGTCCCGCCATTCGCCAATGACTACCGGTCGCGAATTTCGACCCGTATCGCTTGCCCCCTGCCGGATTCCGGACACGCGCTGACCGCTACCAAGCAATCCATCTCCGCGCGAAAGTCGACATGCGCTTCGCCTTGCGGTCGGATCATCGTATCGTACAGGATGCCGGTCTCCGGATCGATGCGCATGCACTGAAAAATATTGAATGGGCTCGGGACATCATCGGGGGAGATCCTCCACGGTGCGACGGCTTCGCTAAGATTCTCCCAGCAGCCGTGATCCGGGATCTCTTCTGGCTGTTTGGGATTGACATCCATGCCCTCGGCGAAAAGCCTCTTCGCCGAACCTTGCGCGACCATCTCGAAGCGCTTGCGGCTGCACATGCCCTTTTGCAAGTCGTGCCGCCCTGCGGTGAAAGTATCCTCGACGATCGTCAGCATGGGGTTGTTTCGCTTTGAGAACAACATGTCGCCCGTACTGATGAAGATTTTAGCCTGATTGGTCTTGGTGCGCGCCTGATCAAAACGCTCATGTAGGTCGTTTAGGTTGAACGCTACAAAGTCGACAATGCTCCTGCCAGCAACGCGCAACCTCTGGCCCTTCTTTACAACGAGGGCCGCACCTGAATTCTTCGGCACAGCCATACTTTCTAAAACTGCCATCTCAACCTTCAGTAAAACACACGCCCGCCAAGCACACTGATTCTTTCACCGTGGAGAGACACCTGTCAAGGACATTTTCGGGTTTACACTCGACTGCGGTGGTTTCTAGGCTAGAATCGGGGGCAAATTCCTCTGTCTGCCAAGTCGCACCTGGATTCCGCAGTCGGGAGTAAAATCTAGCGCGTCAAATGCCAACGGGCCGCATGTCGATTTTCTTGAACTGCAAATTCCGAGTCGAACGAGAAACTGCCCCGCGACAGTTAAGTGCTGACGGACAGGCGTGAGCCTCAAGCTAGCACCAAGCAGTAACGACGCGAAAAACTCTCCTGTAGGGCTATATTACGGTGGAGATTCCAACGCTGGAACAGCGATTTTCGTAGTGCCACGGCCCTCCTGGCAGCTCTGCATCTCCCCTGAGCAAGATGAGTATCGACAATGGCCGTCTGCAGCTATCCTAAGGCGTCGTTCGAATTGCCTGTGCCCGCAATTCCTCCCAGCCGAGGAAATCACGCAGCGAAGAAATTCACCTGCGCTCTCGTGTTGCGACGCAGGTACATCTTGACCCAATAATCGTAGAAGTAATCGATATCCTGCTGCGCCTCCTCCAGACACCCGTCGCCGGATTCGAAGCGAATTTTCATCCATCGTTCGCGCAATGAAATCCCGATTAAAGAGCTTTTCTGTCGCGTATCGAGATACGCCCCTGCGCTCCGGAGCACCTGCGACAAAGCATAAGGATCCGGCATTCCATTGCTGTCATCGCGCCTGGGAAGGACCTGCGATTCAAATGCCCTGATGTCGCCACTGTTGTAGCGCAGTTCGACGGTTTCCCCGAGTGCGTCGCGAGGTTTTGACTGGCCGGAGACCAGCAAACCAAACCGGGCAATCCAACCACTTCTTGAGTGATCGGCAGAGCTCCCGTGCCATCGTGACCCTACCTTGCCGCGAATGATGTACGTCCCTCCCACCTGAACCAGATCGACGCTAACAACACCGTGAGACTCGAGGAGTTGGCCGATTACGCGCAGGTCGCGGGCATAACATCTGTCGCTGCTCCCCTGTGATTCGCCACGATCCGGAACGGCTTCATCAGAAAGGTCCAGTATTGAGTCCGACAATCTAGTAGCGGTTCTCATGTTCATCACCTCAAACTCATGATGCATCGAGATGGTTGTCCCGATTCTAAGTTTTTCAGATTCCGCTTTCGGCAACCAGGCGATCGGACATGGGCGTCGATGGTTCAATCGACTCCACGAGACCCGTGGCTTTCCGCCCTTCCCTCACGAGAAGTTCGGCCTTTTCAGGCGAGTGGGACTCCCGTCGAAGCATGGCTTCTGACATAGCCCCGATCCCTGTAATCGCAAGCCCGGTGCCAGGCACAAGAAACGAGAATTTCCCGTAAAATCAGAGGATTACAGCGGCTAGCGAGGACATAGTCCATGACAGTGCGACGCTCCTGTCTGACAAGGATGACAATTCCGTCAGCCGAGAGCGAAGCCTGCGATCGAGCGATCCAGAGTGGGCGAATCGCCTGGACTGGCTTGTTTTTCACTAATTGACGAGCTGTGTCGCGACTGTGACCCGTAAAGCGGCCGGTAACATGAGTCGCTTTGGCGTCGCGTGAGGCGGCATTGTGAGACCTAGCGGAAGCCTTATGAGCTCGATGAATTGACTAAGGCAATTGGGTCCCCTTCATCAGGTACCGATCGCACTCCCGGGCAGCGGCGCGCCCTTCATTGATAGCCCACACGACCAAGCTCTGCCCGCGTCGACAATCGCCGGCCGCAAAAACACCCGCTACATTGGTGGCGAACCGACCGTACTCGGCTTTGACATTAGATCGCGCATCCTGCTCTAGACCGAGTTGTGCGAGAATCGTTTCCTCGGGCCCAAGAAAGCCCATCGCAAGTAAAACCAAGTCGGCTGGCAGCGTTTTATCCGTGCCCGGGACTCGTTTGGGTATGAAAACCCCTTTTTCGTTTTTTGCCCATTCCACCTCGTAGATCTTCAGTTCCTTAACGTTACCTTTTTCGTCGCCCACGAAACTGTCGCCCGTAGTCAAGTAAATGCGCGGATCCTCTCCAAAACGTGCTTTTGCTTCCTCCTGACCGTAGTCTAATTTATAGACCTTCGGCCATTCCGGCCATGGGTTGTCCGCCTGGCGCGTGTCGGGCGGCCTGGGCAAAATTTCAACTTGTATCAGGCTCTTGCACCCATGTCGCATAGCGGTCCCGACGCAATCCGTTCCAGTGTCTCCGCCTCCCACGACGATGACATGCTTATCTTTTGCCGAAATGTACTTTCCGTCCTCATGGTTTGAATCCAATAGACTCTTGGTATTCGACTGCAAGAACTCCATGGCGAAATGAATCCCTTTGAGTTCGCGACCCGGAATGGGGAGATCGCGCGGCTTCGTGGCACCGCAGCACAGCACCAGCGCGTCGTACTCTTCGCGTACTTTTGCAGCGGGAATGTCCACACCCACCACCGTGTTTGTAATGAACTTCACACCTTCCGCCGCCATCAGATCGATGCGCCGTTGCACGATCTGCTTATCGAGCTTCATGTTGGGGATACCGTACATTAGCAGACCGCCGATCCGGTCGGCCCTCTCAAAAACCGTTACAGTATGACCCGCGCGGTTCAGCTGTGCAGCGCAGGCAAGCCCAGCCGGTCCTGAGCCTACCACTGCCACTTTTTTTCCCGTGCGCCTTACCGGCGGCTCAGGGGTCACCCAGCCCTGGGCGAATCCGTTGTCGATGATCAAGCATTCTATAGTCTTGATGGTGACCGGCAGCTCGTTGATGCCGACCACGCACGACCCCTCACAAGGGGCAGGGCATACCCGACCCGTGAATTCCGGGAAGTTATTCGTCTTATGAAGCCGGCGCAGTGCTTCTTGCCAGAGCCCGCGGTAAATTAAGTCGTTCCACTCCGGTATCAAGTTATTGATGGGACAGCCGGATGCCATCCCGTTAAGGACCTGACCGTTGTGGCAAAACGGGATACCGCAATCCATGCAGCGCGCGCCCTGCTCCCGCAGCTTTGACTCGGGAAAATGCTCGTGAAACTCTTGCCAATCTTTTACCCGCTCGAGCGGGGAACGGTCTGTAGGAAGCTCACGCTCGTACTCCATGAACCCGGTTGGTTTACCCATAACGACGATTTCTCCTAACGATACGCATGAATCCCCTGTCAAGCTCGGCAAGTCCTTCCGGGCTTCTCGAACGCCGCCACATGAACTCTGCGCTTGAATTGCGCCCCCGGAAAGGGGAGTCGCGCGAGACTGCAACAAGCTGGCGTGATGGAACTTGACTAAAACCCGTTATTGATTCCTCTCGGCCGTTCGCGTCATTTGCGAAGTCACGTTGAGGAACTGGCGCTAGTTACCGCTGACGCGCGCAGCGTCGTTCTTGTTGGCTTCGAAAGCGGCCATGATGGCTTCGTCACCCATCAGTCCCTTATTCTCGGCCTGTTGCAGCGCTTCGACCATGCGCCGATAGTCTCGCGGCATCACTTTAACAAACTTACCCGCAGTCTCTTGCCATAGCGCAAGAAGCCGCCAGGCCCGCGCACTGCGCGTATATATGGCGTGGCGCTTGAGCAACTCTTCTACCTCCTGCAGGTCACGCTCGTCTAATCTCTCGAGCGTCACCGTGTCAAAGTTGCAGTAGTTTTTAAATGTGCCTTTCTCATCTAATACATACGCTATGCCACCTGACATACCCGCGGCAAAATTGCGGCCCGTCTTGCCGATAACGACTATCCTGCCGCCAGTCATATATTCGCAACCGTGATCGCCAACACCCTCAATCACAGCGCGAGCACCGCTGTTTCGGACACAAAATCTTTCCCCGGCCATTCCGCGGATATACGCCTCGCCACTAGTAGCTCCGTAAAATGCCACGTTACCAACGACGATGTTCTCCTCCGGCGCAAAAGTGGAACCCTCGGGCGGATAGAGAATCATTTTTCCGCCCGATAAGCCCTTACCAAAGTAATCGTTCGCATCACCCTCGAGTTCCAGCGTTATACCGGGCGGGACGAAAGCACCGAAGCTCTGACCCGCGGAGCCTTCGAAGTGAAAGTGGATCGTGTCCTCGGGTAGCCCCTCCGGTCCGAAACGACGTGTCACTTCGCTGCCGAGGATCGTACCAACCACCCGATTTGTATTGCGGATCGGCAAGGTCGCCTTTACCTTTAAGCGCTGTTCGAGCGCCGGCGTAGCCAAATCCAACAGCACTTGGTTGTCGAGCGCATTTTCTAAGCCGTGGTTTTGCGGAATTTGGCAATAACGGCCAACCCCATTACCGACCTTGGGTTGGTGAAGAATGGCCGAGTAGTCTAATCCGTTCGCTTTCCAGTGGTTCACGGCGCGGCACACTTCAAGTTTGTCCGTACGGCCAACCATTTCGTTGATCGTGCGAAAACCTAGTTGAGCCATGTGTTCTCGCACCTCTTGCGCAATGAAATGCATGAAGTTGACGACGTACGCGGGGTCTCCCGCAAACTTCTTGCGCAGTTCTGGGTTTTGCGTCGCCACCCCAACCGGACAGGTGTCGAGGTGGCACACCCGCATCATGATGCACCCCAAGGTCACCAGCGCCGTCGTCGCGAAGCCAAACTCTTCGGCCCCGAGTAACGTTGCGATGACGACATCCCGGCCCGTTTTCAATTGGCCGTCGGTCTCGACGGCAATGCGGCTGCGCAAATTGTTAAGCACCAGCGTCTGGTGCGTCTCCGCAAGCCCCAATTCCCACGGCAGCCCCGCATGCTTGATGCTGGTTTGCGGCGACGCCCCCGTGCCGCCGTCGTGACCGCTAATCAAGACGACATCCGCGTGACCTTTGGCTACACCGGCGGCAATGGTACCAACTCCGATTTCGGAGACGAGTTTAACGCTAATGCGGGCATGATGATTGGCGTTCTTGAGATCGTGGATCAATTGCGCGAGATCTTCTATGGAGTAAATATCGTGGTGCGGTGGCGGTGAAATCAAACCGACTCCGGGTGTCGAGTGACGCACCTTGGCGATCCAGGGATAAACCTTCCGACCGGGTAGCTCGCCGCCTTCCCCCGGTTTCGCCCCTTGCGCCATTTTGATCTGGATCTCTCGAGCCTGGGTGAGATAGTAGCTTGTCACGCCAAACCGCCCGGAGGCCACTTGCTTGATGGCGCTGTTCCGGGAATCGCCGTTAGGGTCCGGAATATAACGCGCCGGGTCCTCTCCACCTTCACCCGTATTGCTCTTGCCGCCGATGCGATTCATGGCGATAGCGAGCGCTTCATGAGCCTCCTTACTGATGGAGCCATAGGACATGGCTCCCGTCTTGAAGCGCTTGACTATGGCCTCCGCGGGTTCAACCTCGTCAAGGGGAATCGGCTGAGATGCATAGCGCAGTTGCATCAGACCGCGCAGAGTCGCCATGCGTTCCGACTGATCGTCGATCAGTCGGGTGTACTCTTTGAACACTTTGTAATTGTTGTCACGACAAGCCTTCTGCAAAAGGTGAATGGTCGTCGGGTTAAAGAGATGCAACTCGCCATCCCTGCGGTATTGGTACTGGCCGTAGACTTCCAACGTATGGCCGTCCAGGGGATAGGTCGGGAATGCTCTGGCATGCTGCTGCTGCACTTCTAGGGCGATTGCCTCCAGGCCAATGCCGCCGATACGCGAAGGCGTCCACGTGAAATACTTGTCCACGAGATCTTCGCCAAGCCCCACGGCTTCGAAAATTTGCGCACCACAATAGGACTTGATGGTGGAAATACCCATTTTGGCCATCACCTTGACCACACCTTTGTACACGGCCTTATTGTATCCCTTAACCGCCTCGTGGTACGTCATGTCCTTGAGCATCCCCTCACCGATCATGTCGTTCAGGCACTCGTACACGAGATAGGGATTGATCGCCTGAACCCCGTATCCAATTAACAAGCAGAAATGATGGACTTCCCGAGGCTCGCCGGACTCCAGCACCAGTCCCACACGGGTGCGGGTGCCGCAACGGATGAGGTGGTGGTGCAGCCCCGCAGATGCCAGAAGGGCGGGGATAGGCGCGCGGGTTTGGTCGACACCCTTATCGGAAAGAATCAGAATCGTTGCCCCATTGTCGATCGCTCGATCCGCCGCCTGAAACAAGTCATCCAAAGCTTTCTCAAGGCCGGCCGCACCTTCGCTCGCGTTAAAGAGTATCGGCAACGTCACGGAACGGAGTCCGGGCAGATCGACGCGCCGCAGCTTTTCCATCTCCGAGTCTTTCAGGATGGGATCTGGGAGACGGAGTTGCCAGCAGCTCTCGGGCCGAGGATCAATCAGATTTCCTTCGCTCCCGAGAGTCAGTGTCGTTGAGGTGATCAACTCTTCCCGAATCGGGTCGATGGGGGGATTGGTGACCTGGGCAAAAAGCTGCTTGAAGTAGTTGTAGAGCAATTGAGGTTTGTCAGACAGCACCGCGAGCGGCGTGTCCGTACCCATGGAGCCCACGGGTTGAATGCTGTTCTGCGCCATCGGACCAATATTAATCTTCAAATCCTCGAAGCTATAGCCGAACGCCCGGAGGCGTTGGAGTGTCGCTTGATGCTGGGAGTGGGGCTCCTCTTCGGGGACATCTGGCAAATCGCTGAAATGGACCAGATGATTTTTCAGCCATGCGCCGTAGGGGCGCGCCTTCGCCATCTGTTCTTTGATTTCCTCATCGCTAATAATCCGCCCTTCGCTGGTATCCACCAAGAACATTCGGCCCGGTTGCAGACGCCGTTTCTCCAGAACCCGCTCCGGCGGCACATCGAGGACCCCTACTTCGGATGCCATGATGACGAGATCGTCTTTGGTCACGTAGTAACGCGATGGCCGCAACCCGTTTCGGTCCAGGACGGCTCCGACCACCGTGCCGTCCGTGAAGGCGATGGACGCGGGGCCGTCCCACGGCTCCATCACGCTACTGTGATATTCGTAGAAAGCACGTTTCTTTTCGTCCATGCTTTCATGATTTTCCCAGGGCTCCGGAATCATCATCATGACGGCGTGAGGTAGAGAGCGACCGCTCAACGCCAAAAACTCAAGGCAATTGTCGAACTTAGCTGAATCGCTGCCGTCCTCCTGAATGATCGGAAAGAGTCTCTTCAAGTCATCACCGAATAGCTTCGATTCCAGCATTCCCTGTCGCGCGTGCATCCAGTTTTCATTGCCGCGCAACGTATTAATTTCGCCGTTATGAATGATGTAGCGATAGGGATGCGCTCGCCCCCAGCTCGGGAAGGTGTTGGTACTGAAGCGCGAGTGTACGACGGCGATGGCCGACTCGATTAAAGGATCGGACAGGTCGGGGTAAAAGGTGACGACTTGGCGCGGCGTGAGCATGCCCTTGTATACGATCGTCCGATGCGACATGCTGGACACATAGAAAAAATCTCCCCCCGCCAAGCCGGCGTACCGAATGGCGTTCTCCGCGCGACGACGGATGACATAGAGTTTGCGCTCAAAGTCCATGTCGTCTTCAATCGTTTCACTGCGCCCAATGAAGACTTGGCGAATGAAGGGCTCCGATATTCTCGAACTATCACCCAGATATAAATTGTCTGTGGGAACCTTGCGCCAACCAAGGAGCTTCTGTCCCTCCTCAGTGATGAGGTGCTCGAGGATTTTCTCGAATTGACGGCGCTGGCTGCGCTCATCGGGCAAGAAAATCATCCCCACACCGTATTCGCCAGGGTCGGGCAACTGAAAACCGAGCCCTTCACAAGCATCCTTAAGAAAGGCGTGCGGAACCTGCATCAGGATGCCGGCGCCGTCACCGGTATTCTCCTCGCAACCGCATGCCCCGCGATGATCTAGGTTTTCGAGAACCGTTAGCGCCTTTTCCACGATGTCATGCGATTTCTCGCCTTTGATGTTGACGACAAACCCGACGCCGCACGCGTCATGCTCGAAAGCCGGATCATAGAGTCCCTGCTTGGGAGGTAAACCAGAACTAGTCATACTTCTACCCTTCTTCCACCTAACATTTTAAGGCACTGATCAACTATCAGAATCTTTACGAACGGGGAGTTGGCAAGCTGCGTGATTCCTAGCCAATATCCAAAACCCTCGTGCGCGTCAATATCAGCCTGCACTAGAAAACGATTATCGTTTTTTCCCAATACCAGGCTCCGTCAGACGCTGCCGCAAGTTCAAAGCTTGATTCTCCTTGGCGGTCGACAACACGACTCTTGTCACCGTGCGCGTCACTCCCTCCACGGATCGAATTTCGCCAAGCAATTTCTCCAACGAACTCGTGTTGGCCGACTTTACCTTCAAGAAGAAGCTTTCATCTCCCGTGACATGGTGGCATTCCAAGACATCGTGATGGTCAACCATGCGATCAGCGAAATTGTCGATGTCCCGTTGGTTACCGATCGAGACGCCGATGAAAGCCGTTATATCCTTGCCGACCTTTTTGCCATCCAAAAGAGCTTGATAGCCTTTGATGATGCCACTGGCTTCCAGTTTTTTCACTCTCTCCAGGACAGCGGGTGTGGACAGCTCAACTTCTTCAGCGATGTCCGCAAGACGGGTCCGCCCGTTAACTTGAAGAATATAGAGTATTTTTAAATCGATTTGATCGAGCAAGTTAATATTATTAGGCAAATGTAGTTTTTTTATTAATAATCTTATGTCATTAATGAAAAAGCATGTCAAGCGCTTTTGCGCGATTTTCTCCTTAGCGCCAAATAACCCACTAAGGGGGGAACAACCTTAGACAACCCGCCAAAGCATGATAGGGCGGCGCTAAAGCGCCTGGGGGTAGAGAAACCAAAAAGATCGAATTACGAGGCAGAGATTAAGAACCGGTAAGCTAAAAGGGATTCGCGCCGACTCTATTTTCTAGGCTTCTAAGGTACGCCAGCTACCCGCTGATATAGCGTTCAAGCTGCTCGATGATAAATTTTTGTTCGTCAATGATGGACTTGACTAAATCGCCGATGGAAATAACACCACAGAGCCGCCCCTCTTCGAAGACCGGAAGATGCCGTATCCGCTTCTCCGTCATGACGACCATGCATTCTTCGACTCCTTGGTGGGGTTCGGCATATGCAACCCGGGGCGTCATGATTTCGCGCACCTCTGTGGTTCGAGACGAACGGCCCTGGAGAATCACCTTCCGCGCGTAATCCCGCTCCGAAATGATCCCCACTACTTTGTCCGCCTCCATGACCAAGAGCGCGCCGACTTCCTTCTCAGCCATGATCTTCATGGCATTGTAGACAGAATCACTGGGTCCAACGGACCAGACGACATTACCTTTGACTCGCAGGATATCTCGAACCTTTTTCATGAAATGTCTCCCCGTTAGCGCAAAGACAACCACCGATGAGAGGACTACGCCTAACAACGAATCGCCGTTGGCTCCAAGACTACTGCTGAGGGTAGCTTTTGTAAAGTGCCATTTCGACGTCTCTGCGGCTGCGCCGCCTTCGTCTGAACCCCACGAGCAACCCGCGTGAATACGCAGCTCGCAGCGGCAGCGAGACGCTGGATTTGACACCGGCAGCGATGCCGGCTACGCAAAAGTTGGTGGAAACGTCAACTTGAGAACAGCGGACGGCTTAACCGCAGCGACTCCACAATGCCTGCCATCGGCGGTTAAACGGCAATGTTCTCGTCACCCCGATCATTGGATGCAACAAATCCCTCTTCGATCCACGGGCATTCGAACATAAGCGAAGGGTGAGTAGAAACAAGTGCTTTTAGCATATCGCGCGCACGCCCGTCTGATGCATCGGCCTTGACTGATTCTACCCACGCCCAGGCAGCCCCAACGAGCTGACCTTGACGTTGGAGACTGATTCCGAGGTTCCGGTACGCACTGGGTCGGCGTGAATCGAGGCTGATGGCGATGCGACAGTGGCGTTCCGCCTCCTGAAAGCGGCCGAGATGATTCAAACAGTAAGCCAGGTTGTTGTGGAGCACATAAACGACTTTAAGTTTTGTTGGGTTAAGTCGGAGCGCGGCCTGAAAGTGATTTAAGGCAGTCTCCAGGCGCTGCTCATCCGTAGCGATTTGTCCCAGGGCCAGGTGACAATGAGCCTTGTGCTCGGGCTCGTGACTTGTTTCAAGAAAAAGAGTGACGAGCGCTCTGGCAGAATCAGGCCTTCTGATTCCTCGGTAGAAAGCCACGACAAACAACAGCCAGCGAAAATAATCCTCTTCCGATTTGCTGTTTTGAAGCCGCTCGATGAGAAGCCTTTCGGTCTCTTGCTTTGGAACCGGGAATCCGGGTGGCAGAAGTCTTTTTGTAAAGTGGGTCATGCAGCCACCGGAATAGCAATGCTGATACCAGAGAGAAATTGGACAGGATTGTCGCTTTCTTCGACTTTGATTCCGACAACGCGGTTACTCGCTCTGAGTTAGAATACGTTTGTACAGAATCGCCGCGCGTGAATAGGGCGAATTGGCCCTTTCGAAGAAGCGGCAGATTAGCCCTATTGCGTTCGTCCAGGTTGGCATCATGAGTCTCACAGGCCTTACCGCATAAGACCAGGCCACCCCGGCCGTTGCAGTGGCTGCCGATAGACCTCGCTGGCTCGGCAGATGCGTGCGTCACTTGTTACGCAGACCACTTCTTGCCAAGAATGGAAAAGGGAGCTTTATTGCGATTCATGCTGAGCGAAGGCATCGGCTGAATCGGAAGGCCGTGAGGCTAGTCAAGAATCACGCCAGGCCCTTTGGCTCATCAGCGAATAGGGGCGAGGGTATTTGCGGAGGCAGGAGAACCTCCCCGCTCACCCATACATGAAACTGTGGAGAAGATTCGTTCCGCCACGACTTACATGCTCACTTTCGATCTTTTGCGCAGGTTCAACCCTCCCCCATTCTCACAACCTAGACGCTTGGCTCTACGCCTTGTTCTTCGAGATCAGGAACTGGAGATTTTCCTTCGCCTTCGGCGGCATTGACAAAATTCTATCGACGAGAGTGTGAATCTCGTCTGGTGATATATACTCAACCAAGAGCTTAGACTTCCCAGCTTCAGCCAAGAATTCGGGATCTTGTAGCGTCGCCTTGAATCCTTTGCGCAAAATCTCAAGACGCTCTTCAGGTACGCCGGGAGGCACTGAGAACGGGCGCATGAATTCCCGGGTTGCGGCCCATGCGTTGTAAGTGGCCAGCTGGTCTTCATTCTTAATGACCTCGGGAATCGATGGGACGCCTTGAATCTCTGCATCGTTCAAACGCCTTTGGATCACGACGGGAATCAGTTTGTCATCGCCCGTCGCATCCAGCAAAGATCTTGCCGTCACTTTCATGGACTCCCACTCGAAACAAATGCCATCCACTTCTTTTGCCTGAAGCGCTATACGAATAGTCGAGGTCCCCTTGAAGCCCGGAATCACGTCGAATATTGGACGGCCTAAAGCTATGTTCAAGATTCTCGGGACATCCAGGGTAGTACCACCGGAAGCTCCCATCTTAATGGGCTTCTTTGAATTAAGGACATCAGTAAAAGTCTTCAGGCCGGTAAAGCCCATCACAGCACAGGTCGGCGTACCCCTGCTCGGGGCACCCACCCACCCTATTTTCCGGCTGTCGAGCTTGACTCGCCTGTCACCAAGCGCTTGATAAAGAACGAACACGCTATTCCATATGCCTACGGTTAGTCCGTTTCGTCGCGCCTTAGTAAACATGTAGTTGGCTGCCACCAGGCTCCCGGCACCCGGGCGGTTTAAGACCACCGCCGCAGGATTGCCGGGAATATGCTTCCCTATGTGGCGTGCGATCACCCGAGTATATGTATCGTAGCCTCCACCGGGCGTATAGCCGACGATGAAATTAATCGTCTTGGCTTTGTAGAAATCATTGGCTTCCGCCTCGCTCCACGAACCGGCGGCCACAGTAAATCCGATTAACAGGAGAATCCAGCATCGTTTTGTCATTATCGTATCCCTCCCTCCTTCCTACTATTCTCTAACGATGAATCGGCTTATCGATTGACCCACCCGAACGCCCCATCGCAACACCTTCTCAATGAATCACGGAGGCCTTCCCTTGAGACATGACCAATGTGAGACACGTTGTCTCCCTCACGGTCGAAAAAGTTTCGGAAGTCAGTTGCCTAAATAAATGGAATGCTGCACTGTTCGCCGGTTGCCGAAAACGCGTACAGGAACCAAGAGCCCCCGGTCTGGAGTTTTGCGCAGCGGGCAAGACCAACCACCGCGCCATTCCTGCTTTTCCAATGACGAAACCAGCCCGCATATGTCGCAAGACGAATTCAATAGTCGTTGGCTTGCAATCGCGCGCTTTCCCGTCCCAGAAACGTTGCCACTTCACCGCCAAACAGCAAGTAAGAAATTTTATATTACGGTATGCTCTTCAACGCTCATTGTTATCACAAGGCGGGGGTGTGTCAAGGAAAGCACCGGTTGCGATTGCGACACGCAATCGACATTCCGCGCCGATGCTCGCCAGTCGCAAAATGCTTTAAGTAATACGTGGCGGCGGAGCCTAGAAGGTACGACCAGTGACAGATGAAAAGCGGCGAATTTGGCCCGCCACCCTGTCGCTTAACCCCGCTGTTCGTGCATCGGCACGGACATATTAGAAATTGACGGAAGGTAACCCCGGCTCCTCTTTGGGATCCCTTGTCGAAGCTTTAGTTCTGTGATCTTGCGGCGGGAAGGTGAAAATTTAGATAATCCCAATGGAGCGGGCGAGAGAAACCGCTTCAATTCGACTATGGACTCGAAGTTTGCGCAAGATGGCCTGAACGTGGTTTCGAACCGTAACCAGACTTATTCGCAAATGCTCGGCGATCTGGTCGGTACCGGCGCCTTCGGCGAGCTGCCGCAACACATAGATCTCCCGCCGGGTGAGCCGTATGGGAGACGACGAGGGCCAATTAGACAGCTTCTCATCGCGATGAATGTGCTGCCCCCTTTCTCGATTCACGGGTTTGAGGATATGCATGATGGCGGAATTTGACGCTTCCTGACCTAAGACAATGATCGATGTCTTTGTGGGAATCATTTCGGCGTTGCGGGTGCGCAGGTTCAGCTCGAAGGGGTTCACCTTCTCCTCACGGTGGGCCATGTTGATTACGGGACAAAATCTGTCGCAGAATCGATTGCCGAATACATCCGTGCCGCCAAGGATCCGGTAGCAACGCTTGCCAAGCATGGAGCCCGCTTCATAACCCAACAATGCTTCTGCTCCTTTGTTCCACGCAACTACGCGGTGCTTTCGATCAACGGCAAAGGCTGGATCTGCTGTTCGATCGACAAGGTTGAGAGACTCCGCAGAATCCATAAGCTTACCTTTACCGCTTTTTTACTGTTTTGCCAATCTTTTCCCCAGTTCTTGCCTACGAAACAAGGATTCTTCAGGTGGATACAAACATCGGACCATACCCCGACTGACCCTTGAAAGAGGCCGGGAAATCTTAAAAGACCTTTGCCAAAGATGGGCGCTGAACCGTTTAG
>JBFJNS010000021.1:0-14267 GCA_041618055.1 Binatia bacterium | reverse complement strand
GATAAGAAAATTCTACGCGGATGTCGCCATTCGCACGATCAGCAAGCAAAGAGAAAGGACTTAGTTTCATGAGCCAACTACCGAGAGTCGCATTGATCATCACGGGAGGCACGATCGATTCAGTCGGCAAAGACCGCCTGGACCTCGCCTGGTACATCGAAGCAGGGAAACGCCTGGGAGACGGGGAATTGCTGGCCCAGTTGCCGGAACTGAAGACAATTGCCGACGTGCAAGAAGTCCCCTTCCGCCGCCTGCCGAGTCACGCCTTGGTCGACAGGGACTGGCTCGATCTCGTCCGGACGATCCACAAGATCTTCGACGAAGATAAAGCTGATGGTGTAGTCATCACCCACGGAACAAACACTATCGAGGAAACCGCGTACTTCCTGAATCTGACGCTCAAAACCGATAAACCGGTCGTCGTCGTCGGCTCCATGCGTCCCTCTTCCGCCATCAGCGCCGACGGCTACCTCAACGTCGTCAATGCCGTGAAGGTCGCCGCCGACCC
This sequence comes from Binatia bacterium, assembly GCA_041618055.1. Classification (GTDB taxonomy): domain Bacteria; phylum Desulfobacterota; class Binatia; order UBA9968; family UBA9968; genus JBFJNS01. The sequence continues at coordinate 13,759 of JBFJNS010000021.1, read as the reverse complement.
AAATTCCCGCGGGCGGGGATGTCTGCTTGTCATGAACGACACGATCTTCAACGGCCGCGATGTGACCAAGAACGCGACCTATCGCGTCGAGGCTTTTCAGTCGCGCGATCTCGGTCCTTTGGGCTACGCTGACGGCGACGGAAAGATCATCTACTACCACACCCCGGTGAAAAAGCATACGACAGCAACTGAATTTGATGTGCGTAAATTGGATTCGCTCCCGCGCGTGGACATTGTTGTTTCCTACGTCGGTGCGGACGGAACCATGATCGAAGCCGCCGCCGCGGCCGGCGCCAAAGGGATCGTCAGCGCGGGCACGGGCGCGGGCAGACCGACGCCGGCAGAGGACGCTGCCTTCGACAAGTGCTACAAAGAAAAAAGCATGCTCATGTGCCTTTGCAGCCGTGTCGCATCCGGGCGCGTGGTGAGAAGTCCCGGCCTGACGCGCAGAGGCTTCGTCGCCGGCGACAACTTGCAGCCCTGGAAAGCGCGCCTGCTACTGTCTCTTGCTCTCACGAAAACCACCAATGCGGACGAAATCCAGCGCATGTTCGATACCTATTGATTTGGTATTATTCGCACCCTGGAAGGACCGATCTGGCTGGTTCTCACTGAAAGAGTTGAGGTTCGCGACTCTCATAATTGCTCTCTTGGAGCACCTTTTCACTTTGTTCACGACTTGAAATTCAGCCTGAACGTCCTGTCAGATCCGGTCACCACAAATTGAAGGCGCTTTGACCAAGGTAGGGAACCCGATCTGTCAATGACAAATGACAAAAACAGTGCCACGGAAGGCTCTCAGGAATAGCCCAACAGGCGTTGATTTCATAATCTTACGGTGACATTGAATCCTTAACAGGAGACGGCCTTCTCCTCTAACCGCAGACCGGGCTGATGACATCTGTTTTGCTTGAGGAGTTAGATTGTAAAACAGCTGTGGTGGGACGCATCAGTCTGGATACGCTAGCGCTGATATCAAGTCTGATTCCGGCGGACAGACGCGCTTCTGCCTATGGAATTTTCAATGCGGATTTCGGCCTGTTTTGGTTTTTGGGCAGCCTCTTGATGGCTATTCCTTACGATTTCTCACCGCCCGCTTTGATTGTCTCATCGATGGCCCTGCAGCTTATTTGGATTCCCGTGTTACTGTCGGTGCGAAAAGAGCCGTCGTGAATTGCTGGCGCTTGATCCTTGCCCCTTGTTTCTGCACTTGACACTCTGCGGGAAATCGGATGGTGCTTGCGAAATGAACAAAAGCCGCTCGTATTTTAGGCTCCTGGAAGCATTGAAGGAACCTGGATGTCCGATTTGTAAACTAGTTCTCGAGGACAGTCGCACGTATCTGGAGCACCTGATGTATGAATCGGTGCTGGATGTGCCGACGAGATTGATCCTGATGGAATCTTTCGGCTTCTGCGGCTGGCACGCCCGACAAATTCCTGCGCTGCCCGCTATCTGCGCCCCTGCCGTGGGATTTTCTATTTTTGCCTCGGACTTGCTGCGAAAAATGGAATACGTGAGCCGTGCCCTGATCAAGAAATATGGCGCTGAGAAAAAGTGGAAAACGTGGCTCAGAAAGAACCCGAGGAAGCTTCTCTCCCTCATCAAGCGAAGCGCGTGCCCGGTATGTGTTCACGTGAAACAGTCCGAATCCTATCATTTAGATGAGCTGATGGATTCATTCACAGGCGACTTTCTCCACGCTTACAAGGCTTCGCCGGGGCTTTGTCTGCCGCACTTCTTTACATTGGAGGCGATGCACTCTTCTCATGCCAATTTTCGGCTTGTCTTTCAGGTGCAGATGGCCAAAGTAGAGGCCTTGAGAAATGCCGTCGAAGAGTTTATCCGCAAGCAAGACTTCCGGTTACGCGATCAGATCACTTTAGAGGAAGCAAGATGCTGGAAAAAAGCGTTGGAGACCTTAACCGGGGCGCCAGGGGTATTTGGCAACGAAATGCACCAGGACATCTTGCGACCAACGCGTAAAGGGTCTGTCCCTGCGGAATCTACTTTGCTAACCCGACTGCCGGCAAAGTCAACCACGATGCAAGATCTACTTGACGAATTTCGAATTTCCACGCAAGTCACCTTTTACCTCAAAGAACCCCTTCCTCCTGAGCTTTTCGATGCATTGAAGGAACTCGCTGAGGATTCCCCCAGTCCGGTCATTGAGGCCGTTGTAGAAGGCCTGAACGATGTTGACTATCTATACCGATTGCATTCGGCTGGGTTTTCCATTTTCTACGGAGTCAGCCTGCCGCCTGTTACGATTATTCTTTTGGACAGCAAGCGAGGGTTCGTTCTCGAAGAAAGTCGGGGCGATAGCAAGTGGCGTGTTCGAAAACTCAAAAATCCGGAGGATCTTTACCTTAGCCTCGTGTGGCACAAATTCGGGATTGCGGTCTTCATTTCTGGCTCTGTTACCGAAATCGACACAACCAGCGGTCTTTTTTGTGTGACGAACAATAAACGGGAACAGTGGTGCCGCTTTAGAACGCCGACCACGAACAAACTTCCTGAGATCGGCACGACCGTCAAGCTTTTCGGTTGGGAAAAATGGAACACACACGTCGTTGAGGTGCTGCATGTCAACGGCTAGGAATTGGCCCTACGGATGCTGAATGAACAGCTCGCAGAACGATCCATCACTATCGCCGCCAACCAGACTTATCTGTTGCGTTATTGATCGGCCCACGCCGCTTTAACACGCTAAACGGCCTAGCCCGACGTCAAACCTTAGCCTTTGTCCAGACTCCGGTTCAGCATCCTCACGGAGCCCTACACCGCCCGCAACGCCTGAATGATGTCCAATCTTGCGGCTCGGACCGCCGGCAAAAAACCACCGAGCAGCCCCATGAGCAGAGCAAATCCAAGCGCGTTCGCGATGATCGACGGCGAGAGGGCAAAAGAGAAAGCGAGTTCCGAGAAGGAGCCGAAATTAAGGGTCGAAATGGTGAAAAACTGAAGCAGCGAGGCAAGACCCAACCCCACGACGCCGCCTGATAACGAGAGCACAAAAGACTCTCCCAGGAAGGCTACCAGGATGCTGCGCCGCTGGAAGCCCAAGGCGCGCATCGTACCGATTTCCGTGGTCCGGTTCGCCACCGATCCATACATGGTGATCATGGCGCCGATCGTCGCGCCGGCGCTGAAGATGACGGTAATAAATAGTCCAAGGATGCGTATGAATTTCGCCATCATCTCGGACTGCTCCTCGAAAAACTTCTTTTCCCGCTTGGCGGTAAAGTATTGCAGGCGGTTGTCGGACTCGAAGGCCGCCACTACGGCGGAAAAGTCGCCGACGCTTTTTAGCCGGAAGGTAACCGTCGAAAAGGACTGTCTCTTAAACGCATCCGTCACCTGATGGATGTCCCCCCAAAGCTCCGATTCAAAGCCGCTGCCCTCGGCTTCAAAAATCCCCACAACAGACCACAGGTCGCCGCCAAACTTGATCTGTCGGCCGATTTGCGCGCCGACAAAACGTCTTGTGATGCCCCGGCCGACGATGATCTCGCGCGCACCCCATTGGAACATCCGCCCTTCCACGAGTCGCACCTGAGGCCTTAGCCGAAACGCCGCCCCCTCCACGCCGCGCACGGTCACATTGCTGATTCCGTCGGCGCCGATCTTATTGAGGTTGATGATCACGACGACTTCTTTGGAACTCATCGGGCGCCCGTCGGCGATGCGCGCGATCTGGGGCAGATTGGTGACGATGCCCGCGGCCTCTCGATCGATAATGCTCATGATCTCGCTCATGGCCGCTTTCCGAGCAACCACCACATTCTCGTCCGATCCCGTGGAACGCAGCGTCTCTTGAATTCCATTGGCCATCATGAGAACGGCGGTAAAAACAAAAACGACGAGGGCGATGCCAAGCATCGTAATCACGGTCGTGAGCCGCCGCGACGAGGAGCTCCGCAAAATGTATTTGATCGGGATTCGCATACACCCTCATCCGACGTGCCTGAGGCCCTCGACGATCCGCGTCGTCAGCACGCGGCGGATGGGAATCAAAGCGGCGATCAAACCGACCAGCACCCCGGCAAAGGACCCCAGGATAATCGTCTCCGGCTTGATGTAGAACACGGGGAACCAACCCTTGGGAAGGGCGGACTGAAAGCCTTCAACCGCGGGAACGGTTACCGACAGACCGATCGCGCTTCCCAGAATGGAAAGAACCAACGACTCGCCGGCAATCAGAAAAAACAGTTGCATTCCGGAAAAACCCAGGGCCTTGAGCACCGCGTACTCATGCGTTCGTTCCCTCGCCGACATGATCATCGTGTTGCCGACGACGAGCAGAATAATGCCGATGATCACAAACGACATGATGTTCATGGCGGTTATCACGGCGCTCGCCGCGGAGAGGAAGTTCTGCTGAAACGCGCGTTCCGTCTCCGTCTTGGTTTCAGCCCGGGAGTTGGCGAAGAGTCTGTCGATCTCTTCAGAAATCCTGGCTGATTGACCGGGATTTTCAATGCGGACGATATACCAGCCTATCTCTCCCGACCTCGCCGGCATCTCTTGTCGAATTCGTTCATCGAGATACTTGTAATGAAACATCATCGTCGCCGGGTCGGTGATCTGATCTCTGGGCCGGTATATTCCGCGCACGACGAATTCCCATTGCCCGGGGAATACATCGCCCTCGATGACCATTAGATCGCCGAGCTTCAAATCGTATCTCTTGGCAATGTCAATCCCGATAATGCAGGCATTGCGCTCGCGGTTAAAAGCCTCGAACTGCTCGGGTTCGATTAGAAACTCTGGATAGACATCGAAAAAAGTCTCTGAATCCACCGCGAGGCGGGCGAAAAATTGATTCTTGTCGATGTAAACTCCCGAAAACCAGCTCGCATAGGTAACTTTGCCGACACCGCGCACCTGTGCGATGCGATCTCGGTACGCCAGGGGAAGCGGAAATACGAACGATACGGCGTGGCGCGTGATGAGCCGATTCGCCGCCGATGCCTCGACTCCCGCGTACCAGGCGTTGACGACCGTGCGCAAGAGCGCAAACGCCATCACGGCCACCGCGACGCCGAGAACGGTCAGCAGGCTGCGCAGCTTGTGGCGCAGGGAATTGCGAACAAGAAGCCTGATCAGCTCCAAAACGGCCTCCTCAGGCCAACTCCCCCTTCTCCAGATGGCGGACCGAACGGGCTCTTTCGGCGGCTCGCGGATCGTGGGTCACCATCAGGATGGTCTTGTTAAGTTCCCGGTTCAAGCGGTCCATAAGCCCAAGAACTTCTTCCGCCGACACTTTATCGAGGTCTCCCGTCGGCTCATCGGCGACAAGGATGGCCGGGTCCGTGACGATCGCTCTGGCAATCGCCACGCGCTGCTCCTGTCCTCCAGAGAGCTGGCGGGGATAATGGTGCAGGCGATCCGCCAGCCCAACGACCGCTAGCGCGGTTTCTGCGTGGGCACGCCTCTCTCTCTTGGAAAGCGGCGTGAGGATGAGCGGCAATTCCACGTTTTCCAGGGCAGTCAGTACGGGAATGAGGTTGTAGAACTGAAAAATAAAGCCCACCGTGCGTGCGCGCCACTGCGCAAGCTCGGTCTCAGTTAACTCCGTAACGTCCGTTCCGGCCACGGAGATTCTTCCCGAGGTGGGCTTGTCGATGCCGGCGATAAGATTCAGGAGCGTCGTCTTGCCCGATCCAGATGGTCCCATAAATGCGACGAATTCGCCTTCCGCGATGGTCAAGGAAATATTTCTCAAGACCGGAATTTCCAGACTGTCCCGCTGATACGACTTGTAGAGATTTTCGATTTCGATGAGCGCCGCTGTCATGAATTAAGCAATTTACTGGGTTCTGACCGAGACTTTCACTCCCGGGTGAATTCTTTCGTCAACACCGATAATGACTTTATCCCCATCCTTGAGACCTTCTTTGATCTCGACTAGATTTCCAAAACTGCGCCCCACGGTGACCGGCAGCTCAATCGCCTGGTCGTCCTTGACCCCATAGACGACCTGGCGTCCGTTTCGACTCGCTACGGCGGCGTTGGGCACGGTCAGCACCGGTTTGGTCGCAACCAAATCGTGCTCAACTCCGGCTTTAAAAAATGTGATTTTAGCGCTCATCTCGGGCAGAACGCGCCGGTCGTAATCTTTGAACTTGATTTTAACCATGACCGTCGCCTTGGCGCGATCCGCTGTAGGTACGATCTTGCTGACAGATCCCTGATAACTCCGCTCCGGATAGGCGTCCAGGCGGATTTCGCAGCTTTGGCCGGGGGAAACGCGCGTGATGTTCGCTTCCGATACATCGGCGTCAACCTCCAGAGACGACATGTCGGCGATCGTAACCACGGCACCTTTGGAGCTTGCTGCGCCCGCCAGCGGAGCAACGATTTCGCCGACGTCCGCGTTCTTTTTTAGAACGGTGCCGTCAAACGGCGCGATGATATGCGTATTGTCCACCGCGACCTCGGCTTCCTTGACGGCATACTTTGCCACCTCAATGGATGCGACCACACGCTTATACCGCGCCTCGGCGGCATCGTACTCCGCCTGAGCGACCACACCTTCGCGCAACAGAGTGCCTTGGCGTTCGAGGGAAACCTTGGCGTCCTTCAGATCCGCTTCCGCCAGGCGAAGACTCTGCTGCGCGCGCGCGAGCGCCGCGGCAACATCCGCGTTTTCAAGACGTGCGATGACCTGTCCTTTTCTGACCTTATCGCCCTCCTCCACCCCAAGGTATACCAATCTCCCCGTCCCCTTGGACGCCACTGCCGCCTTGCGCCGTGCGACGACGTAACCGCTGGCGGTCAAGACTGCATTGGCCTGGGCCGGAGAAGCAAGAGAAGCGATCACAAGATCAACTTCGATCCCGGCATAAAACCACGATCGGAAGAGAAGAAAACCGCCGATGAGAATGGCGCATATCACGAGCCAGGTTACGGCTTTGCGCCGCCAGCCGGACTTCTTGTAGGGCCGTCCCGTTGAACTTCGGTCGATCCTCAACGATGCCAAATCAACGTTATTGGTCTCCATGAGGGATACTTTTTAGTTAGCCGGTTAATTGCGTGATTTTCAAGACGAAGGGTATTTGATAGTTTGTACTTCCATGAGCCTCGCCACGTCTTGGATCCCCGAAATCTACGCGCAAAATGCGCGTTTTGTCTCCGACCTCGGAGAACCTTTGTTGCGCCTCCTCGACCCGAAACCAGGGGAACTAATTGTGGATCTCGGCTGCGGCGATGGAGCCCTGACGGACAAGATCGTCTCCTTCGGCCCCATCGTCTATGGAGCCGATTCCAGTCTGGCGCAAATCCAGGCTGCGAAAAAACGCGGTCTTCGAGTCCTGGTAATGGACGGTCATCATTTCTGTCTCAAGCAATCGTTCCATGCGGTTTTCACCAATGCCGCGCTCCATTGGATGAAAGAACCGGCGCGAGTGCTTGACGGCATAAGGCATTCTCTAAGAGCCGGCGGACGCTGCGTGGGCGAGTTTGGCGGCGAGGGCAATGTCAGAACCATCCGCGCGGCTCTTCACGCGGGCTTGCGCCGCCGCCGTATCGAGCCTTTGGCTATTGATCCCTGGTACTACCCTTCCGTTCAGGATTACGAGCGCCTGCTCAAAGCAACGGGATTCGAGGTGACATATATCGAACTCATTCCCCGGCCGACCAGACTACCCGGAGATATTCTGGGCTGGCTCGAGGTGTTCGCCCAACCGTTTGTCAATTCAGTTGCGTTCGCCGAGCGCGACGAATTTTTGGCGGAGGTCCGTGACGACCTAAAGAAAAACCTCGCGGATGCGGAAGGGTCTTGGATCGCGGATTATGTGAGATTGAGGTTCAAGGCGGTAAAACCGCGATAGAAAGATGGTGCCATCAGTTTCCGCGTCTTCTGTATAAACGCTTTAAACCGATGGAACGATTGGAACTCTTTTCTTTTGCGTCCTAAGCGCCTGTGCGCTGAACCGAGCAGGAGTCCGAAGATTAAAAAAAAGGGCGACCCGACCCGTCGCCCCCTCTTGTCTTATCTTGTTATCAAGAAACTACCAGCGGTTTCGACCGCCGCTTCGGCCGCCACCATTGCCACCACCGTTATCGCGCCTCGCCATGGGCTTGGCCTCGTTTACAGTCAGCGTGCGGCCATCAAGCTGCGTTCCGTTCAGCGCTTCGATCGCTTTCTGCGCCTCGCCACTCGAACTCATTTCGACAAAACCAAACCCCCGGGACTTGCCGGTGAATTTGTCCGCGATGACGACGGCCGATTCGACGCTGCCGTGAGCCGAGAACACATCCTGTAATTGTCCTTCGGTCACCGTGTACGGCAAACCGCCGACGTATAATTTGTTGCTCATGTACTCCTCCTAAAGAGAGAACGTTAATGTCTTTACCCTGAGAATTGGACCGCTATCGGGAGCAGAACATGGAGAACTTGAGAATAGAAACCACGCCCCGGTCGGGTTGTCCGTATTAGGTATCGTTTCGCAAGGAGAGACTGACTAGGCCTTTCTCTACCGCAATGTCTTCTATCAGAAGGCCTTATACTAATGAAGATAAGGGACTATAGGTTGTTTCCTACCTAGTGTCAAGCGGGAGTGTTTTTTCTCTTCACCTCGACTTTCTTGCTTTGACGTTTACGCTCGCTCACACAGCCCTTCTTCTCGTCGCGCTCCGCGCTCCGGCACGACAAGCAAAGGGGACAGATCCACCCCCCGCATTGACAGCGACCACGAGGCCTGCCCGCTGATTCGAGTCTCGTTTGAAAAGAAACGCCGCAGGAAGGACAAACCAACTCTGCGGCCTGTTCGAGGATTTCTAGATCCTCCAACGGCGCAATGCGCCGCAGGGATTCTCCGGAAACAACGACTCGATACTGAAACGTATGTTTCGAAGCGGCATTGCCCAATAATTGCCCGCTGGCCGTAAAACAAGCCTGAATGGCTGTCGTGCCGTCGATGCGGCCCGTATAACCGGCCGTTTTGTGGCGAATTACAGTTCCATTTGGAAGCGCCACGACCTCGAGCTGCTTTGACATGAGCCCTCCTTTTGCCGATACAACAAAGCATCCGGCGCGTTTCAACCGAGACGGCTTTGCTGTCTACTTGTGGAGACAGAGTTCGAAAGGCACAATGACTGTACCACTTTCACGGTCAAATACATATGACCCTTCCGGTTAGGCCCGCCAGCAAACACAGCCTCCTATCAGCCAGGGCCAAACGGATCGACGCCGATTTATATAATTCGTTGCCAGCTCACCGGTAAAACGCGCACGAGCTGTCGTCTCATCGGCTTAGATAAGCGATCAGCACTAAAAGTTTTCCAAACAGGAACGCTGTCTTTTTCGGCATTATCCGCCAGGAACAAAGCGGCGCCAATATCAGCGGCCGGTCATTGCGTCGATTGACAAACTAAATGAATTACCCTACCGTTCAGTAGTCTATCCTGGCACGGGGTTTCAATACAAGGCTACATGAAATTCTTCTTGTAGGCCCAGCGACATTCAACCCTCTAACCTGGCCTTACATAAGGACGTCGTCGTGCGCGCTCTAAACGAAAGTGTTGCGATGATTTGCGCACGGCGACTCGCATGCCCGAAGCATCAGCAGAATGCTTGACGCGGGTCCACGCAGTGTGAGGAGGTAATTTCGTGCAGCGATTATTAAGCCGCCGTACTAATACCGCTCAACAACGGTCGTGGGGGTCGGAATCCTTCCTTGCTGTCACGAAACGCGCATGAGAAACAAAAAAACAATACGCACTCCACCTTCAAAGGGTGAATCCGACAATGTTCCCCTGCTGGAGTTCGAGGGCGCAATCGATTTCGATCGAGAGGCAGAGCCTGAATTGAGTAACTGGAAGAACTTTTACGGGTTAGCTCCGGATACGCAAGGCAAAGAAATCGAGACGCCGCAGGAGGCGGAAATTGACTTTGAGGATAGTTCTTCACTGAAGACCAATGACGCTGCTATGTCCTATCTTCGGGAGCTGGGCCCCATTCCCCTGCTCAACCGTGAAGACGAAGTCAGACTCGCCCAATTGATCGAAGACGGGGAAGCCACCATCATGGCAGAAGCATTATCCTCCCTTTTACCGCTGCGCTACGCTTTGAATCTAGGGCAGAAGATCGCCAGCGGCCAGATAAGCGTGCGCGATGTGGTCGACGTGCCCGAAGCGTCACCGGCGAATCCGAGAGTCGTCGAACGGAAGCTCCGAACACGGTTTCGAACGCAAATTAGAAAGCTCCAAGCTCTGGCGTGCAGTTACGACAGTTCGGCGCGACAACTGAAGAGACGAACGCCTGCAGCGCGACGTGAGATGCTCGATAGGCAATTGATCCGCCTCCGGCAAAAAATTTCTGCGGCACTCGGAAGCCTTCAACTCAACCGTGGGCAAATGCAAAACATCGTCAAAAGCCATCAACAAAACTCCAAGAGACTCGAAGAACTGGAACACAAAAGCCAAGGAAGAGCAAAAAATACGGCGATTCAGACCATTGAAGAGGAAATGGGGCTGACGGCTCCAGAAATCAGCCGTATCGCCAGGGTCATTGCCGATCAGCAGGCACAAGTCGCGTCAGCAAAAAAACGCTTCATCGAAGCGAATCTCCGCTTGGTTGTGGCCATCGCCAAAAAATATCGCGGCCGGGGGCTCCAGCTGCTGGATCTAATCCAGGAAGGCAACTTCGGGCTCATGCGGGCCGTGGATAAATTTAATTACCGGCTGGGGTTTAGGTTTTCAACCTATGCCAGTTGGTGGATACGCCAGTCGGTGACCCGGTCGCTTTCGGATTATTCCCGGACTATTCGTATCCCGGTTCACATGGTTGAACTGACCACCAAATTCAACCACACGGTGCGCTACCTGTTCGGCCAGCTTGGCCGTCGACCCACCTTGCAGGAAATCGCCGCACATATGGCCGTACCGGTAGAAAGAGTGGACACGATTCTTCACCTGGTAAAGGAGCCCTCATCACTCGAAACTCCGGTTGGTCATGATGGAGAAAGCACGTTGGCAGATCTTATTTCCGACCCATCTCCAGACCCAGAGACAGCGGCGATCTATGTAAGCCTGCACCGAAAGATGCACGTGATTCTAGAAAACCTTAGCCCCAGGGAGGAAAAAATACTTCGCATGCGCTTCGGGATCGGCGAGAAAGCAGAGCACACGTTAGAGGAAACCGGAAAACTGTTTGGCATTACCAGAGAAAGAATTCGCCAAATCGAGGCCGTGGCGCTGCGCAAGCTCCGGTGGCCGCTGGGCCGGGCTTCGAAGCCACCCTGCTGAAATAACGTTATTTCCTCTGCGCCAGGCTTTTACCCCAACCGGGCGCCAATCCGAATCGTGGTGAACTCACAACGCTCGTCTCTATCCTGAAGTTGCAGTTTTTTAACCGCAGACTTCGATACCAATTGTTACCTGTCGAATTAAGCCTTGACCGCCGAGCACAGGTTTGATTAAGGTAGGCCACTGTTTTTCAGCGCGCGTTTTTAGCGATCGCTTCCTTCGTCGTCTAATGGGCGCGACATGGGGAGGTCATTGATGAATCAAAAAACAACTGCTCGCACAAGTTGGTTCGTTGGTCTTGTCTTCGTTCTGTTCGCACCCTTTCCCTCAGCCGCCCAAGACAAAATTAGGGTCGGGCTGAGTTCAGTCAGCGCGACCAATGGCAGCGTATGGGTGGCTGAGGAAAGACAACTTTTCAAGAAATATGGAGTCGACGCGGAAGTGATCGTTATCGGCGGGGGTGGCGCTCGGGTGGTCGGCTCTCTTATTGCCGGCGAGCTGCAGTTTTCCGTCGGCGGCGGCGAGGGTTCGCTGCGCGCCCAAGTGAAGGGCGCCGACGTCGTCATCGCTGCTTCCACCTTTACCCAGGGAGTCCAGCGAATTCTTTCCCGGCCCGAAATCAAAACCCCTCAAGAATTAAAGGGCAAAAGAGTCGGCATCACCCGCTTCGGTTCGGCCGGTCACCTGGTGCTTCAGTTGATGCTTCTCAGATGGAATATGCGGCCGGATGATGTCAAGACTCTCCAGGTGGGCTCATCGCCAGCGATGATGGCGAGCCTCGATAAGGGCGGAATCGACGCCGCCGTCTTGACGATGCCGACATTCTTTCTCGCGGAAGAAAAAGGATACCGGGTCTTGGGCGATCCCACGGAGATGGACATTTACTACCTGCAGAACACGCTGGAGACGAGCCGTGGTTATATTCGTAAGAACAGGGATCCGGCGCTGAGATTTATGAAGGGATATGTTGAAGGGATCGCTTATTTCAAGAAGAACAAAGCTGACAGTATCGCCATTTTGCGCAAGAAGCTGCGCATACAATCCGAGCAAGAGCGGGACAGTCGATACCTCGAACTCTCGTACGACCTTCTCGCTTCCAAGTTTTATAAGGACGTCCCATACCCTTCACTCCCGTCTATCCAGAGCGTCCTGGACTTCATCGCAACGGACGAGCCTAAGCTAAAGGGGGCGAATCCTAAAGCGTTCATCGATGACAGTTTGATCAGAGAACTCGACCAAAGCGGCTTTATCAAGTCGCTCTCCGGCAAGTAGCGGGATCTGCTCACGGTTGCCCGCTCATTAAGGACGAAGACCGATGATTGGCCACGGGAGGCCAACGGGAGGTTAAGGGGGTCGGGAGTCTTGGGCGCAGGACTCCCCGACCTCTTACTCTACCACGGTTGCAGGGCTTGCGGGCCAGGCAGATCTAATGCAATGTCGGATCACGGTTAATAATTTAAGGATATTCGACCAACGAGCGCGAGCAACGAAAACGGGGGGGTAAATGCCTGAGTACCGAGAAATCCTTTTCGAAAAACAGCGCAGCGGAGTTCTCCTTACCCTTAATCGACCCGAGGCGATGAACGCAATCAGCCGGGGCATGATTAAGGAAATCCACCAAGCGCTGGACGAAGCGGAAGCTGACCCGGAGATCCGCGCCGTGGTGATCACCGGCGCCGGACGCGCATTTTCTGCCGGTATGGACCAGGCTAAATCGGCCGGTGGACGGCGGCGGGACTTACACTGGCCCTATGGAATTCCTACGGGACAAAGCGCCGCGGAAGTCATCGATTCCTGGCGCTCGGAAAGCCGCAATTTCATGCGTCTGTGGGAGTTTCCTAAACCGATTATCGGTGCCATCAACGGATGGGCCATGGGCGCCGGCTCCTGGTTCGCCTTGTTTACCCACATTACCATCGCGTCGGAAAACGCCGTTTTTGCGCAGCCCGAAGTCCGTCACGGCTCCAACACCAGTTTCATGTGGACGCTGCTGGGAGGCTTCAAGGACGCTTTGCGGTACGGGCTAACCGGCGATCACATCGATGCTCAGGAAGCCCTCCGTATCGGTCTCGTCGTAAAAGTCGTACCCCACGACCAGTTGCTGGAAGAGTGCTTTTCCATCGTTGAGCGCATCGCCCATGTGCCGCCGGAAACGGTGAAATTGAATTTGCAGATCGCGACCATGGGGCTTCAGATGATGGGCCTGCGCGACGCGCTCACGCTGGACAATCAGCTTTCCGCGCCCGCACATGTCATGCTGCGAGAAGAACTGCGCCGGCCCTTGGACGACGCTCGCTTCAACCAAGGCACCAAGGAGTACCTCATGCTGCGCGACGGCCCGTTCCAGCCCGAACCATTCGGCCCGCGTTCCAAGAAGAAACCCCAACCCCAGACCTGAGTCAGGAGACCATCATGGGAAACTACAAGACGATACTTTATGAAAAACAACGCAAGGGCGTTCTCATCACGCTGAACCGCCCCGCTGCCCTCAACGCGCTGAATCAGG
>JBFJNS010000020.1:0-14334 GCA_041618055.1 Binatia bacterium | reverse complement strand
GTGATCATGGTCGGGGAAATTCGGGACGAAGAAACAACTGCGATGGCTTTCAGAGCGGCGCAGACCGGGCATCTCGTGTTGAGTACGTTACACACCAATAATGCCACCGGCACGGTCGCGCGCCTTCTGGGACTTGGCGTGGATTTGAATGTCTTGACTTCCACACTCCTAGGGGTTTTGTCGCAACGGCTCGTTCGCGAGATCTGTTTGAGTTGCAAAGAAGAATACACGCCGCCGGCCGAGCTCCTCAAGGAATTTTTCGTTTCTCCGCCGACAGACATCCGCTGGTATAGAGGATCAGGGTGCTCGAACTGCAACTTCACAGGGTACCGCGGGCGCTTTGCGGTGGCGGAGTTATGGCTGCCGAACGATGATGATATCCTCCTCATTAACAAGGATGCGCCTTTTGAAAAACTGCAGCAAAGCGCTTATAAGAGCACCATCCTCATGGCGGAGGATGCCATGAGCAAATTGCGTGATGGCCGGACCAATCTCGAAGAGTTGATCCGAACGCTCCCGTACGCGAGTGTTTACCAGTTCCGCAAGTTATCCCAACCCGAATAGCCTGGCACATAAGAGCAACAATCCCTGCCGCATGAGGTGTGAATGGATAGGTGCCTCGCGGCCAGGAAATCCACGGCGCAGCAATAGCCGGGCCTGCCGGCCAATTTTCTCTTTCTATTGTCATCGATTTGAGCGCCTCGAACGTCCGTGTAAGGGCGTAAAGGTTGGAATTGACCCGGATTCCGCAGTGCAAAGTTTCTTGAAGGTCCTGGGGGGCCCCCCTTGTCGCGAAGACAATAGGCCGCTGCCACTAGGCGGACAACCATGGCCGGTGCGCGGAGAAGCAATCTCAAAACAAGGGCGATGACTAGCCTAGTTGCAACAACGACTTTGAAATTTTGCCGTTGGGTGTCCCACTCCGGGCTCCCCCGGGCTCTCGGCCCCTTTGGTCTCTGCAACTGCAGAATCCGGGTTCAAATCGATTTGCGGGCATTTTGAGCGGGAAGCGGGCGATGCTGCAGGATGGTCCGGTGCCGAAAAGATTCCTGGACGAACGCGGCGCACAAGCCGCCGAGGAGTTAGTAGGGTCGTTGACTTCGAGCGCAGATCAGTAATTGTCGGTTCCCTGTCTCTTTAAACCTCCGGAGGTTATGGACTTTTCAACGATCCCTCATTTGAGACCGATCTTTGTGCCCACAAATCGAATCATGGAGTCAATATTCTTTAGATTTGCCGCTCCGACTTCGTTGTCCATCACCACAATGCCGAATTCATTTTCCAAAGCCAAAACCAGCTCAAGGGCAATCACTGAATCGAAAACTCCGTCGTCCCCGAGTAACGGAAAGTCTCCGGACGGCTGCGAGCCGTCGGAAACATGCAAGATCCGGCCGACGATGTTTCGAATTCTTGCCTCGATCGCATCGCTAGACATTTACCAGCTCTCCTCTCCGCGCATATAGGCTTTCCAGAAACGGGCTTGTTCGGGCTCTGCCTTTAAATATTCCGAAAGTGTCTTGATATAGCTTTGCAAGATCGCCTTTCTTTCGGGTGGGAGCGGCGGGAATAACTTTATCGCCAGAATACCGTTCAGATTTACGGTAGCGAAGCAAGGAAGTGACGGCGATCTACAAGCTTCAATGATGCGAAACCAGGCTGGATCGACGAATACTTGCGCATCGCAAATATAAACGGCGGTCTCCGGCTTTCCCGTACGACGCCACAGCGGCGAGATATGAACGATTTCATTTCGTCCGGTGGCGCTTCTTACCGCATTCAGGGCGGCGAGACGCTGCCAGTACCCGTCCTGGGAATCGAAATTGATATAACGCCATCCAACCCTGTACCCGCGCCCCCATCTAGCGAGCCGTTTCGATTCCGATTTCCCGCCCCCGCTGCGATTGATCGTATATCCCTTCAAGGCCAAAACAGGAGCGACGAACTTGGAAAATCCAATATCATGCCCGGAGACTAGAAAAGCTCCCTTGCCGCCTTTTAACGCCTCCCGGAGGTATGCTTCGCCGTCGAGCTGAATCCAACCTGTGTGGGAACGTTCCCAATTCGCCCAAGCGGGCACCAGATCATGAAACAAGCGGTGATACAACAAAAAGCGACGGCCTCTTCGATGCAGTTCTCTCTTGTCAAAGCGATTCTCCATCGCGGTCAAAAATGGTTTGAGGCGTCTTCTCGTGCGAGGCGAAAGCCAGCTTCCGACCGCCACGCTGAGCATCGTCCATTTGAAAAACCAGTGCGGATGTATGTTTTTCGCCAAGCCTCGCAGACCCGGCGAAGTGTGGCAGATTTGCATCAAGCGGAATTTCATCGCGCGCGGTTATCGGCTACGAAGTTGCTCGCGCCGTCGTCGAGAGGATTTCCCGTTCGAGCACCTGGCGTGCGATCTTTCCATGTTCGTTGCGCGGCAGGTCCGAGCGGAAGCTTATGGTCCGCGGACACTTGTACGCGTCGAGACGCGCCAGGCAGAGGCGCACGATTTCGTGCTCCTGCACGGGACTCTGAACGACAACGATTGCAGCCACGGCTTCGTCAGGTTGGCCGGCTCGCGCGGCGTAGACGAAAGCCTCTTTGACGGCCGGATGGGACCGGAGGACATGTTCGACTTCGGCAGGCTCAACCCGGTTCCCGCGCACCTTTATAAACGGACTCTTCCGTCCAACCACGAAAACATTCCCGTCCCCGTCCATCCGGCCCAGGTCCCCCGTCCAAATGTAACGGCCGCGACGGTTTGGATTGTTCCTTAGGAATTTCTTCCATGGCCTTGCGATTCGATGATAAGCGAACGCCAATTCACCGACGATTTCCGCCCCTTGCTCATTTCCTTCCTCATCGAGAATCGTCATCGGAAACGGGCCGAAGTTTTGGCCCACGGCCCCCGAAACGCCCTTCAGATTATAGGTAAAGGCGGGATGAATGTGGCTTCCGCCATATCGTTGGCGGATTTCGATCCCGAAGCGGCGTTTAAAAGCGCTCGCCACAGAATCCGCCAAAGGCGCGCTGCCGGAAATGCACAGCCGAAGGGAAGAAAAATCAGCTGGATAATCACCCGGGAGGGAAGCCAGCAATTCGAAGACAAACGGCACGGCGTAGAGGACGGTGACTCTTTCCCGGCCAATGGCATCGGCCGCCTGAAACCGCTTGAATTTTTCCTCGACGACGATTTTGCACCCCGCCGCCAGCGGCATCATGATGTGGCTGTTGATGCTCGAGCCGCTGTTGAACGGCCGTGCCGAGAGCAAGACGTCTTGAGGGCTTATATCCAGTGATTTTGCCCTGAATTGCGCCCGCCGCACCAAAAGTTCCTGAGAGCGATAATAGATCGTCGGCGTCCCTGTTGTGCCCGAGCTTGACACACCGATGACGCATTCGTCGCGAAATGTTTTCCTTCTGCGAAATCTCGATCCGTTTTGCGGCAGATCAAGGCCTGTCTCGGGATTCCAGCGCAGTCGGTGTTTCACCGTGGGGCACTCTGTTGCGGCCTGCTCCAAGAACCTCTCGCTGCCCACGGCAAACACAGGCTTCCGCTCAACGACCAAACGGGGGATTCGGCCTGACGGCAAAACAGGCAAGACGATGAGACCGAGAGCGGCCGCGGCGTAAAAACAAACGTAGAATTCAGGCGAGGGCGGGGCGCCGATGACGATTGGATCACCCTCAGCGGCTCCCAATGACTCGAGATGCTCTGCCGCGCTGGAGGCCGCACGATAGAGTTGGCGATAGGTAAGCTGGCGTTGCTCGCCGCAAACCGCGGTGATCTCGCCGAAGGTCTTTGCCCGAGACTTTAACATTTGGTAGATCATCCCTGTGCCGCGGTTCGTAACTATGGAAAATTAGCGCACAGAATACGTGTAACGGCGCAAAATTCAAGCAGGAGGGCGCTAACCGAAATTGACTCTTTCAGCGAAGAAATCCGGCAAACTAGGCAAGACTTCCACTGGGTATAAGGTTCCTTGGAATAATCCCTCAGCTTGAAATCAGAAAGCGCGACGGTGGAGATGAGGGGATACAATGTTCCGCCGCATCGGGTTTAGGCCAAGCACCGCGAAGTGGAACGGGCAGGCGGGACGTACGCACTGCGGGAGTCGAGTGAAGCTTACAGCGCTAATTTTGCCCATTGAAATGAGGTGCTAAGGTCAGAAGACACGACGCCGCGGCAGAAATCTCGCAAGACTGCTGAGACTTAGCCTGGTCCGACCCGCGACTCCCGCGACTAAAGGCTAGGACAAACACTGCCTTCACGCAGTACCGCCCCCCGCAAAAACTTTTTCGCATCGCTGCGGGACTAATTCGCCACAGCCTGCAGCGTGGGGGTTCGCCCCGATTTCCCAGAACGCTTGACTCTCGCACTGGCGGCAAGATTCAACGTCTTTCACTCGCCGACGCCACAGCCGGAAGACCGCTTCGGCAAGCAATTTGCGAATAGGGATTATAGCTCCTAGCCAGAGGCGTGCTCTTCGCAAATTTGAAAGTTCATGACCATACGGGTTGCTGTTTCGAGGAAGAGTTCTCGCATAGTTGGGAAGATCGGCGTTAGTGGCGAAACTGTGCTCTGGTGAGTTTTTGGAACGGAGGTGAGAAATGCGTGTTGTCCGATTGTGGGGTGTCATCATTATCGCCACCGTCTGGTGTTTGTTGTTGTTCACTCGCCTTCTGGCCGATAATAGCGTGTTTCATGTAGATAGGGAGTTTTATCCGTACTACCCGTCGCTGATCAAGTGGAATAAATCGAACGCGCCTTTTACGGAGCCCACCGTTTGCGCTGGCTGTCACCCCCGACAGTACCAGGAATGGACCGGATCGGTGCACGCCTTGGCCTTTCAGGACCCCGTTTACCAGGGCGAGCTCAACAAGGCGGTCAAGGCTGTCGGACACGACGTGACCCGCCAGTGCGAAGGGTGTCATTCGCCGGTTGGAATGATCACTGGAGAGATCAAAGGCTCGGGGCTCAAAGGCTTGAGCCCCATGGCTCTTGCCGGCGTCTCCTGTGATATTTGCCATTCCATTAGTGGGGTTACACACTGGCAGACGCCGAGTCACGAGCCCGAGAACGGTTCGATGATCCTGACGCCAGGGGTAGAGACTAGCGGGGGAGTGAAGCTGATCAAACGGGGACCGAAGGCACCGTCCGCAGGCTGCGGCATGGGATTTCATGAATGTGTGGAATCGCCGCTTCATCTGCGCGCGGAGCTGTGCGCTTCTTGCCACCAAGTCTATCATTACGAAAGCCATTTTCCACTCGAGGCGACTTATCTCGAATGGAAACACGGCCCTTATGCCCAGAAAGGAGTATTGTGTCAGGACTGCCATATGGTCGAAATCGATGCTTTCATGCGTGCAGCGGACAAGTTTCAGAAGCCGGCGCGCGGGGAATACCATCATTATTTCAATGGCGCGAATTACCTGTTGTACTATCTGGCGCGCGGCGCCGCGGAGAAAGCAGGCAAGAAGGAGCTGGCAGAAAATCTCACGCACAAGTACGAAATGGCCGTGGCGCGACTCAAGGCAGCGGCCGAGCTGGAAATTTCTCCGGTTTATCGCGCTGGCAGATTGAGTGAAGTTCGCGTGCGCGTCAAAAATAGGCGCGCGGGTCACAATCTGCCGACATCGCTTACCAACGTGCGCCAGATGTGGCTCGAGGTTACGGCCAAGGACGACGAAGGTAACATCGTTACGAGTAGCGGCTCCCTCGATACCGAGGGGCGGTTGCCGGCAGAAACCCGCATGTTCAATTCCGACGGCATGGGCACGGACTTCCATTTCGCCATCGACCCGTGGGTCGTGACGGCATTCTCGCGCCACGAGACAATTCCGCCGCGAGGGTACAAGGATGTGTACTACGGCATGCCGCAGCTCAAACAGAAACAGATCAACCTTGAGGTAAAGCTTCGCTACCGCCAGGCGGATCAGGCCGTCGGCGAGGCGCTGCTTGCGGCGGTGCCGGCGGATATTGATCTGAACGCCATTTACGGGCTGACCAAGGTGCCGACCTTGCCCATCGTGGATATGGTAGTGACGACGGAACGACTGCGAGTCGCAAAGTGACGCGCCACGCAGCTATGATGCCGCGCGCCTCAGGTTGCTGGTTGCTATTGAGCGGCTGCCAACTGTTACACCGTTAGGTATATGGTCAACTGCCGCGAGAACCAGATCTGGGTTGCATCCCAGGGTTCATCTGCGGCCGAGATCGCTTTGGAGATCTCTTCCTGTAACCCACTGCGACGGGAGACGTGATCGAAGATCCGAGAATCTCACATCATCGCGGTAGAGGATGACCCATTGACAACCGGCGTCTCTCAACAACACCTCCGCGCTCGTTGCTTCGCCCGGTGAGGTGATGTGGCGCCGCTTTGTATTGGAGCGTTAAATACCGGTCATGCAACCAATCTACAATATCACGATGCGTACAAGGCCTGACGCTCCCTGGCTCCGTACAGGCTCCTCTTTTCGAAGTTTACTTCGCCAACAGGGTTTTCATCCGTTCCACTACCTCGGCGGGCTGAGCGAGCAGTTCCTTTGCCAAACCTTCAAGGTGGTCGCCGGCTGAAGGGCTCGCCTCGAGAGCTTTCTTGCGAGCCTCCGCCAAAAGTTCAGCATCATGCATCGTTTTTATAAATGCCTCGCGCAGAACTCTGAGCCGGTCGGCCGGTATTCCCGGGCCGGCCATGAAGGGGCGACCGAGATCGTCGGGAGCGAGAAGCACTTTGGCAAGACGCCTGACTCCATCACTGGTCCTATAAGTATCCATAAGCTCCCATATCGTGGGAACTTCGGGCAGCCTTGGATCGCGCTTTTGCCCCCCTTGGAGCAGTACCTTTACGAATCCGTTTTTGGCCCACGTGCGGCCAGGTTCGCTGCCAAAAAAGGCCTGAACGGTTCCGCCCCAGCAATGTGCTTCGCCCCTTTCGATCGCCAGGTTGACTTCTGACGAGCCCGGGTACCCCAACACAATGTTCAACTTCAGACCCAGAGCCTCTTCGAGGAGCCTGGGAAAATAATGGCTCACCGTGCCCAGCCCGGTTGCTCCACACTTGGCTGGCTCCACAGCTTTGCGAATGTCCTCAATCGTCTTATACGGGGTGTCGGCCCGAACGTAAAAGATCCGGCCAGTTGTTTCTGGGGAGCCGATCCAGGAAAATTTCCCCCAGTCAAACTGAACCTCCTTTCGTCCGGCGAGTTGCTCTATGTAAAGTGAAGGACTGACCAGCCCAAGGGTTAAGCCGTCCGGTTTCGCTACTCCATACACATAATTGGCTGCGGTCATGGAACCCGCGCCCGGCATATTCTGCACAACGAAAGCCGGGTTTCCTGCGACGTATTTGCCCATGTGTTGAGCGATAACCCGTCCCCAGAGATCGAAAGTTCCGCCGGGAGAGAACCCCACCACGATCCTTACGGTTTTCCCTTTAAAGAACGGCTCGGCTTGAGCCTGAAGAGGCGAGGTAAACCATAGGCTCCAGCCCAGGCTGAAAACCAAACCAATGAGAAGTTTTTTCATGAAGCTTTTCCTCCGCTCACTCGTTTTTTACGAAGTGACCGGTACTCGGGTCCAACGGTCACCTTTTATCGCCATTCCTAAAGGACTTTGTGCATCCTGGCGATGACCTCGGGCGGTTCAACGACATTCTTTACTGAATCCGTTCCAAGTCTTCTCCCATTGCGGGCTCTATATCCTCGTGCCCTCTCTAAGCGTCGCGAACTTGAAAGTTGCCGCTCCCGGCTCGCACTCCTGTCCATTGAAGCCGACATCGAAACTCACCTTCTGTTCCTTGTATAAAGGAGGCTTCCCTTGGCGCCGGGGGCTGCCGGTCCGTGGCAAGACCAGGAACAATGAAATCAATAGCAAAAATGCCAGGGCTATGATGAACTGTCGTCTTGTCACAAAATAACTTTCACCTTATTTGATCCGGGGACCCGTCCAGCGGCTATTGGACAAAAAGTTTCTTGATCTTCTCGATCACCTCGGGAGGCTGCTCCATGACCTTCTTGGCGAGGAGCTGCAAATCCTCCCCTTTTGACGGGGCTATGTCCACGCGCCCCTTCTTGGCATCGGCCATCAGTTCAGGATCGCTCACTGTCTTGCTATAAGACTCGCGCAAGATCTTAAGCAACTCCGGCGGAGTGCCCGGAGGCGCCAGGGTGGCTCGGGCCCACTCGCCGCCAAGCAACATCGCCTCGGTTACCCGGCGACTGGTCGCCGGTGTCTTATATTCATCCATCAATTCAAAGATCGTCGGAGCATCGGGCACGCGCTCCTCCCGCTTGCGACCGCTCTGCGCGAGAAAGCGAGTGAAGCCCCGCTTGTGCCAGCTCAAAAAAGGCTCGCGGGTAAAGTAAGTGGAAACAGTCAAGCCCATGCACATGACTTCGCCCCTTTCCATGGCCAAGGGGATCTCGCTGCTGCCTGGGTACCCCAGGACATTATTTATTTTTGCCCCTAAACTCTCCTCCAGAATTCTCGACATGACATAATCCGAACTGCCGACGCCTGTGGAACCGCACCGCGGCGGCTCTTTGGCTTTAACGACGTCGCCGATGGACTTATAAGGCGCATCGGCGCGCATGAAGATCATCATGTCGTCCTTCTCGGCAGCGCCAATCCAATGAAATTTGCGCAGATCGAACTTGACCTCCGCACCCTCCGCCAGTTGATTCAGATAAATATTGTTATGCGGAGCAAGGAGGGTTAATCCGTCCGGTTTGGTAACACTGTAAACAAAGTTGGCGGCTATGACCGACCCAGCGCCCGGCATATTCTGTACGATGATTTCGGGATTCCCCGGAATGTATTTCCCCCAGTACCGCGCGATAAGGCGGGCCGAGCGGTCATAGCCACCCCCGGCGCTAAGACCGACGACGATTCGAATCGTCTTGCCCTTGTAATAGGGGTCGGTTTGAGCCGCGGTTTTGGTAGTAAGCCAAAGCGTCGATATCATTGCAGTGATTATTATTAGCATGCGTCTCGTCATACGCGCTCTCCCTTCAAAGCTATTTGGCAGTAGTGTTTTCATCCGCACGAACCCCAGCGGCAGTTCCGCAACCGGCCGAGATCTTCTTTCAATAATAAAAAAGCCGATCTGAAACTTACGTTTCTTAGATCGGCCTATTCTCCAACTGGTTGGCGGACACCCCGGTCCAACCTTTCGGAAGATCCTCAGATTGCTATCTTTATAAAAATTCCAGCGAGTCAAGTCAAGCATAGGACATGTGTGGGTCACATCTCAAATTCGCGCGCGGAAAACTTTGGAGGTACTGAGCCTCGGGCCGATGGGGGGTATGACTCCAGAGTTGCACGGCAATCGGCAAGTTTCCATTCTCTGTTCGTAAAGTTACTGTAGGCCTGTCTCACAGAAACGGTGATGAAAGCCGCCCACCGAAACCAGCCTACCCATAGGGCTCGCATAATTAGCTTCTTGCTTTTGTTATCAAAGATCTCTAGTTCGCGACTCTTCGGTTGTTGCCAATAAGGGTAAGCTCGTGTAGATAGGCAGCTTGGAAATAGCGGGTATTAATCCTTTGGTTTCAGGGAATGCGTTCTCTGTCCAGAAATTCGGTGTTTGCGACAGTAGCCACCGGCACTGCCCAGGGAAACTGTCCAGCGTTCAAGACCCTCGATTGAAAGGAAAAAAGAACCGTCGTCCGTACCGGGAACGGTCTTAGCGAATCGACCTATGCGCGAACCCTCGGGCCCAGCCCTGGTGCTTATAAGTCTTTTTGTTTGCTTCTTTTTGTCAGGAGTCGCCGCATTGGTTTATGAAGTCGTCTGGATGCGCATGCTGACTCAGATTTTCGGCAGCACGGCCCATGCCGTGGCGACCGTGCTTGCCGCCTATATGGCCGGGCTGGCTTTGGGCAGTTATGTGTTTGGCCGCTTCGTGGATCGGGAAAAACACTATTTAAGACTTTACGCTCTTTTGGAGCTGGGAATTGGAATTTACGGCTTCCTCGTCCCGGTTATTTTCGGACTGGCGCGCCAAATGTACATCCCCCTGTTCTTGGTTTACGATTCCTATCCTATACTTTTTAATCTGTTATTATTTCTCTTAGCTTTCATCCTCATCGCCCTTCCTACTTTTCTCATGGGGGCCACTTTACCGGTTCTGAGCCGCTACTTTGTGCGGAGCTTCTCCCACCTCGGACAACGCGTCGGCGATCTGTACGCCGTCAATACACTTGGAGCGGTTCTTGGCTGTGCGCTGGCGGGCTACTATTTGATTCCCACGTTGGGGATGAGCCGGTCCCTCTATACGGCAGCGGTGCTCAATCTGGCTGTGGCCGTTGTGATTCTTATCATTGACGGGTCGTCCCAAAAAGCGGCGGCGAAGAGTTTTCAAACGGAGCAATCGTCTGTCGGCGCGCCGGCGGCGAGTCCCCAATCCTCGCTGAGAGGAATCCTTCTGGTTTCCATTGCCGTATCAGGCGCCGCAGCCATGATTTACGAAAATGCGTGGACTCATGCGTTGACCTTGGTCATTGGCGGCTCGGTCTATTCCTTTACGACGATGCTGTTGACCTTTTTGACCGGACTCGCCTTGGGAGGTTACCTGTACGCGCGAATGTTCGGCAAAAGCGAGATACCGGTTACGGCCTTTGGTTTAATGGAGTTAGGCGTGGGAGCCACAGCATTGGCTACGATTCCTTTGTTTGAGAAGTTGCCGCTCATTTTTCTTCGCTTCCACCAAGGCTTCGCGGACACTTTCTCCCTATTCCTCGCCATTCAAGTCATCATCTCGTTTGCCGTGATGTTTTTCCCGACAATCCTTTTAGGAATGACATTTCCCTTAGTCGTGCGCCTCTTCGTTCAAGATCTCTACAAGGTCGGAAGCGGCGTTGGCGCAACCTACGCGAGCAATACATTCGGCGCGATATGCGGGGCCTATCTCGGAGGTTTTGTTCTCCTGCCGGCCGTGGGTATGCAGAACAGTATCATTATCGGCGCCTTTCTGAACCTGATTATAGGCTGCGTGCTGCTGGTCGCCGATCCGCATCCGGGCCGTACTCCTCGTTTAGTTACGGCAGGGTTGGCGGCTGTCTTTGTGACATTGCTAGCCTTCCGTATGCCTTCTTGGGACCGGTCTATCATTACCAGCGGCGTGACGATATATGCCAATCGGTTCGCGGCATTTCCCACGGACTCCCTGCGTCGCGATGAAATGCGGAGGGATGAACTCCTGTACTACCGGGAGGGGCTAACGGCGACGGTAAGCGTCCACAAGACCCTTCAAGGGAGTGTCTACCTGAAGACGAACGGGAAAATCGATGGTTCGCACGGCGATTCCTTGACAATGTTGATGACCGGCTACTTGCCGATGCTCTTATTGCCTACGGCGGAACAGGTCGTGATCATAGGACTGGGAACCGGAATGACCGCCAAGGCGGTCGCAACCTTTCCCGTAAAGAAAATCGAGATTCTGGAGATCGAACCTGCTATGGCCGAGGCAGCGGCTTTTTTTAGCGATAAAAACGGCGACGTCCTAAAGGACCCAAGAGTCCGGCTGATTCCCAGCGACGGCCGGAATTACATCATGGCAACCCCGCGCCGCTATGACCTCATCATCTCCGAGCCCTCAAACCCATGGATCGCTGGTATCGCCAGTCTTTTTACCGAGGAGTTTTATGCGGTAGCCAAAAGCAAACTGAAACCAAATGGTCTATTCGCTCAGTGGATTCACAATTATTCCATGTCGCCGGACGATTTTCGCATGGTGCTGCGCACCTTCGCAGAAAGTTTTCCCCATGTCTCGATGTGGAATATGCAGGAAAGTGATTTTTTGCTGGTCGGCAGCTTGACAGAGCAAAAATTCGATTATTCAACGCTACGAAAGATTTTTGCCGGCAATCAAGCCATGAAAAGCGACTTTCATAACTTGGGACTGTCGGATGCCTTCGGGGCTCTGGGTTTCTATCGCATGGGGAAGAAGGAGTTGGCGGACCTTACAAAAGGGGCGGAGCTCAACACGGATGATAACGCCCGGCTTGAGTTCTCCGCCCCGCGAAGCCTCGGTAAGCCAACCATAATGTTGAATCGACGGCTCATCGAGAGTTCCACGACTGCGCCGCCATGGAACGCCGATTCCTCAATGCCGCCCCAGGCTCAACGGCATTTCTATATTGGCCAAGCACTACGGGCGAGCGGTTGGGACACGCATGCCCTTAAGGAAGTAGACCGAGCCATAATCTTGGAACCCAAGAATGGGGATTACCACCTGCTTCGCGCTCAAATCCTAACGGCGCAGGACAAACTTTCAGACGCTCTCAAAGCGGCTGAAACAGCGCTCGACTACAACCCGGGACATTTGAACCAAGTTTTGACCCTGGCCGAAGAGTTCTATACACGGCAGGCCGTGGCGATCTATACGCGAGCGATAAAACTAAATCCGAAGGAGATCGTTCCCTACTTAGGTCTTAGTAGTATTTCGTTGCACCGGGGAAACCTGGCAGAGGCGGAAAAATGGCTGCGAAGCGCAGAACAGCTTCGCCCCGACCATGCTGCCGTATTCTTGGGACGGGGTAAGCTGGCGGTTGCCAACAAAGAGTACGCGGAAGCAGCAACCTTGCTCGAAAAGGCAAAAGAGAGAGGGGAGGATTCTGCGGACCTCTATAGTCAACTTGGAAAGGCTTACGCCGAATTGAAGCACTGGCAACAAGCCGCGGTGGCTTATGAGCGCGCCTTGAGAGGGCAGCGAAACAATATTCAATGGCGTCTCGCTATGGCAAACGCCCTGGCCAAACTCGGCAAGGCAAAAGCGGCTGAGATGAAGTACCGCGAGGTGCTTGCGTTGAGTCCTGACGAGGCCGAGGCTTGGACGGGACTGAGGGATTTGGGCGCAAGGTACTGACCAAAAAAAAGAGGCAGAGCGGTTTTTCCGCTCTGCCTCTGGCTCGCCCTAATGGCGGTTACCGAGGATTCAGCGATTTTACCCTGATATCTCCGCCGCCCCGGTCATCGAATTCAACTAGGACTTTAGTCCCTTCCTTCAAAAGGTCTCCTTTGGCCTCGAAAAGCTTGGTCCCGACCTTGGCGGTCTGTTCCCAATCCTTGCCTTTCACGGTCAGCATCTTCTTATCCGCGTCATAATTCGAGACCGTACCTTTTTTCTCCTCCGCCAGCGCGAAAGCCGGCAGGAGCATAATGGCCAACAGTATGGCTACGACTTGTTTCCTAATCATCGGTAATCACCTCCTTTCCTGGAAAACACGACCATCTCATTTAAAGGGCAGGCTTTCATATTGTTTTGTAGAGAATTTGTCAAGCAGATTTTTAGAGCCGATTATCAGTTGTTGCGATGAACGAGTGCGCGCTCATCAACATTGGGTCGCACCGTTGAGCAAAATCCCAAAAAGCAGAATCACCATGCCCGGCGCAATTGCCCGCTCATGCCTGCCATGCTCTCCGGCCGTCTGATCCGTTCCTCCATGGAACTATGAGTACTGGAGAGAGACACGAGTGCGCCGCCGGCCGCGACTCGGAGATCCGCCGGTGGCGCTATCATGAAAGTTGTCTTAAACGCGTTCGCCGAGTTGCGTTTCAACGTTGCCGAGGCTATCGCTCATCGTAAGGAGAAAGACTTTTTCTTTGCGCCGCCAAAAGATTGCGACATTGACTTCCAGGAGATCTAGCCTCGTGACCTTGTTCAGTATCCTATTGAGAGCGGGTTGAAGTTCACGGCTCGTTTTCTCGCAAACCTCCTGCACCAGGCGTCGCCCCGATTTCATGGTGCCAATTTCTATCTCACTAGGAGAGAGGGCGGCTTTGCATCGCAGGAGGATCAGGTCGTCAACTATCTTCACCTTGATATCTCCGCCGAGAGCCATTTGCTGCGCAAAGAAAACTCTGAGCTCTTGGCAGAGTCGTTGCTTTACTTCGGGCTTCATCAGCATTGCGTTGGGCGCAGGGTTATGGCTTAGCGCGCTCACTTTAGCCATCGGCTCCGGAGTCTCCTTCCAAACGCTTTCTCTTTCCGTTGCCCTTTAACGATTCGAGAAACAAAAGTAGAAAAAACCAGCCCAGACCAAGAGCAAAAATCCAGAAAATAGGCTCCCATTTTGCCATCGCTTTCTCCTTTCCGAAAAAAAGGCCGGCGTCAACCGATCTGGTTGAGCCGGCCCACCCTTGAGCAAGTCGCCCTAAAAAGAGCTACTTTCTAACTGGCCTACCTTCTTCTAAAACAAAAGGCCGACCTAAAGCTCTCGCTCCAGGGTCGGCCTATTTTCCAACTGGCTGCTCTTGCAACGGAATGAGTGAAGAGCACCCCCTTGGATTATCCGCAATACCTACTTCTTGATAAATTAAGAACAACTCGAAGTCAAGGGCAGGGCATG
>JBFJNS010000019.1:0-14454 GCA_041618055.1 Binatia bacterium | reverse complement strand
TTGCCCATTCAATGGCTTCCGTATCCCGTCTCGAATCAAGTCGCGTTATTGGTTGCGGCATAGTATGGACCTCTTCAAATGGGTGAATTTCGGCACGCCTCCTTCGTCAAGACCAGATGCGCGGGCCCTGGTATCCTAAGCGAAGGTCGAAAAAGCCAACACTTAGGGTTTCCAACCGCTGGTCTTTTCTCCGGAACGGGAGTAGCCGAACAGACAACATAGCCCAGCATGTTTGATTTGGCAACTTTCACCGGTTTGCCCTGAGAGCCCCCTAGAACAAGTCAATCTTGCCCTATCCGTTTCGGCATGATGTGGTGCAATTTTTGGACATCGCTTGCCGGCTCATGCCTCAAGCGCCGGGCATGGTTTCTGCTTAGCCCGTTGTTGTCCATGATGCGCCGACCGACTTGCAAAGTTGGCCGCCCGGGACGAAAAGGGAAGAGTGATAAAAGAGGTCCATTGTTGGCCGATTTTTTATTTTCGAGAAGTCAACGCGTATCGCCCACGAAAACGAGCGAAGGTCTAATGTTGAGTGCAAACAAAGTCGCAAAGGAGAGAGCATGAAAGCAATCGAGACGGAATTGGAAAAAGCTAGCTTTTGGCAACTGGTGTTCTCGCGCAGCATAGTCAACGGCGCCCCCTATACTGGCGAACAACTCTTGGGGCACAACTGGAACTGGCCCAAAGACACTTATCTGCAGCGTCGCCTTCGGGAGCTGCGCTGGTGCCATGGGACAGAGAAAGGGGAACTTAACTGAGCCGCCGCTTTCCGCGCTGCCTACTTCAGCAAAGTTCCAACGGGAAGTAAGGCTCTACTGAACATCGCCCTGTTCAGTGGAACGAGGCCAGGTGTCAACAAGCCTGGCCTTGTCTCTTGTTTGGCGGCCGCCGGAAAAAACTTCCGCAGATTCCCAATTCGCCATGCGAATCGCATTGAATCTCCCCACCTGCACGCTTTCACCCCCGCAGCCGGTAATGCCATATAAACCATTCAACACTTAAGCTCATCTGACCGGAGCCTCGCGCTGCCGTGGCGCACGGTCGCCCGAAGTGCCCAAAAGAGTGGCGGCTTGAACATCGCCAGCCAAACAGTTCTTGACCGAAGTCGCTGTATGCGTTATCGGATCGCGCAGGGTATACACTCACGCAAGGAGGCAGAAACATGATGCACGGAAAAGTCGTCGTCGTTACAGGCGGGGCCAAGGGGATCGGGCGTTACGCAGCACACACCATCGCCCAAGCGGGTGGCACAGTGATCCTTGTCGACATCGACACCCAGAGGTTGCATCAAACCTCAACTGAACTCCGGAACCTCAAATTCGATTCCTTAGCCATTTCTGCCGATGTGCGCAGCGAAATCAGCGTGCGGGCCATGACCCACCAGATCATCGAACGCTTCGGCAAAATCGATGTACTCATCAATAACGCCGGAGTCGTTCCTCATTTCAACTGGGGGATCCCGCGCTGGCCGCGTGTGCGCCTCCTCGAGACAGACTTTTGGGATCGGGTGATCCAAACCAACCTCGGCGGTACTTTTCTCTGTACCAAGCATGTTCTGCCATTTATGGAAGCGCAGCGCTCGGGCCACATCATCAATTTGTGGGGCGGCGGCAGAGTCCAGAATCATGGGGCTTGCGCGTACGTCGTCAGCAAAGATGCCATCCGCACATTCACTCGATTCGTCGCTGAAGAGGAGCGCGAGTGGAACATCTGCATCCTCGCCATCAGCCCGAGACAAGCCATTGCCACCGAAGACGCTCCGGCCGAAGCAAAAGAACGGCTGCCCGGTCCGGAAATTCTCGGTGACGGTTTTGTGCTCGCGTCTGCAGCCCCGATGGAGCTTTCAGGGAAAACGGTCGAGCACCGGAACAGCGCGCTTGTCCCGGTTGAATAATCGCGCCGAAAAGTGGCGGCCGTTCACCCACAGATGCCACCCCCCCAACGATTACGGTGCACCTTAGCCGCTGACATTCCTTTCCTTGCACGACAAAATTGGGCGGGGTATATGTGTGTACGTCACACCCCCGACAGAACGTTTTGTACCGTGACCAAAGACACGCTATTTTGGCGAAAAAGAGACGAAAGCCGAGACTTTGAATTCGCCACAGATACAGCCCTCGTATTCGACGACACGCTGATCAGGGCGGAGGCGACAAAACCGCCGCGATCCGAGCCTTCGTCCTGTCCAGCATCGTGGAAGCGATTGACTTCTCACTGATTACGCTAAAAAAAATAGACACATATTTCAAAAAACCGTTCAGCAGGAAAAGTCATAAACTAAACAAGATCGGCGCAACGGGTTACAGTCTCGAATCACCCCGCCTGTGCACATGAAAAGGAGAATCGCAATGGAGCTATCCGATCTCAAGAATGCGTATCAATGGAATTATCGCCCCCAGTTTCCCCAGCGACCTGATTGGTTTACCGAGTGGCCGGGGGGAAACCGGATTGCCGTCACGATCAATATCATGCACGAGTGGGAATCGGCCCCGCGATCGAATACCTCAGGCAAGAGACCTATGTCTTCAGGGACAACCGTCCTCGACTTTCTCGGTCTCAGTGCTAGGCAGTACGGCGCCAACTTTGGGTTCCAGCGCCTTTTGGACGTCATGGACAAATATGATGTAAAGGCGACGGTGATCACCAGCGGGCTCATGGCAGAGCTCTTTCCTGACACGTTGAAAGAGGCAATCCGGCGCGGGCACGAAGTGGCCTCCCATCACTGGGACCAGACCAAGCACCCCTATGAATACACCACCATGGACGAGGAACGCCAAGCCATCCTCAAGTCCATCGATGCCATAGAAAAAGCTACCGGGGAGCGTCCTCTCGGCTATATGTCTCCCGGACCCCGCCCCAGCCCGTTTACGTTGGAACTTTGCGCTTCGCTTGGATTCAAGTGGAACGGAGACTACGGCGATGCTGACATTCCCTACCTTATCAACGTGAACGGCCAAAAACTGGTATCCGTGGGTTACGTCCGTCCCGGTTACACGGATAACGACCTCCTGCCATTTGGTCTGGCGGGAGGCTTGCGGCAACTGAAAGATGAATTTGACGCGCACTACGAGGAAGCGGCCCGACACCCAATGAAGTTCCGTTACGCAATGCACAACTTTACCGGCGGAAGGCCGGGACTGGCAAAGGTTTTCGAGAGATTCTTGGAATACACAAAAAGTCACCAAGGGGTGTGGTTTTGCCGCTGTATCGACCTTGCGCATTACTGGTTCAAAAACCAACGCAGCTAACCTCGAATCGACATCAACTCGCATAACTATGAGTTGAGCGAGGCCCGTCTAGTCTGCGCTGCGCTCGGAATGCTACATTTCAGATCGCAGACCTCGCACTTGCAATTTGAGATTTGCCATTTGCAATCCCAAAGGGCACGCCCACGGTTTTAAGGCTTGCAGACCGAGGGGCATGAAAAATGCGGATCAGGGCTAACTGATTGCGAAGAATTGGCCGCACGTAGCCACTCGCCTGGGGGCTCAGAACGCGTTGCAGCGGCGTTGCGGTGTAAATAGCTTGCAGCCGAGGAATGGTTCGCCGTTCAATTCTTTAGGTTGCTTATCGTAAGAACTTGCGGATTAGCTTCTTTGGTGCGGTGACTGACGTCTTGCCGGATTGGCCGTCGCAGAGCTAACAAGCATAGATGTGAACAGCATCTTCCTCCAACCGATGACCGCGTGTGATCAGTTTGACAATGCTGAGCACGTTCCGACTGACATTATCGATATCAGCGGCCGGGAAACCGTCTTTCACATACCTTCCGATCAGCTTCTCCTCACCCAGCGTCACGATCTGCAAATGCTCTGCACCATCGCTTTTGAAATATCGCTCGGTCCCGGGAGCGGGGCTGTCCAGTTCGTTTTGCAGCTTAGTGGAAACCTTAATGCCTACAAATAACCGCTTATTTACCTCGAGCATTTTAATCATCCCTCCGCCATTGGACTATCATACATTCGCCTCAACAACCATAGACAACTCAATCCTTTCTCCCGTAGAGAGAGAAATCGCTCCCCATTTAGATGACGGCTTGCAGTGACACCCTCCCAAAAAACATTAGCAACTTTAAGGTGAAATAATTAATAGCGGAAGCACCCGCGAGAGACAAGTCTTCGGCAATACCGCTACCAAGAGAAACATTGACCATGAGCCCTCGTCGTCTTCGCGACGAAAGGTCTGCCCCAGGATCCTCAAGCAACCTTTCTACTGCGGAAATCGGGATAGATGGAGAGGCAACGGTTTCACGCCGGGAAAGAGCCTTCACTGCAAGTGCCACTGCCGTCGAGTGACGTGGAAATCTAATCATGCCGGGCCTGAGATGTCTGTTGATTCCGGATCACCTCGGCGCTCCCAATCTTTCGCCCGCCTCCTGCAGCGGAGGTGATAACCCCTAGACAGCTCAAACCCGCCGCCAGGAGGAATGTCATATTGAGAGCCAAAACGAATGCCACAGGATCGCCCGTCGAGGGGCCTGAACCTTTGATTCCAGTATGATGTTCAAATCCCAGCGACATTAACAAACTGCTCAGCGCGACGCCGAACACATTTCCCAGCCCGAACGTAACGTGGTTCATCGCCGATGCAAACCCGCGATGCTCGTGAGGCATGAGGCCGATCATCGCCATCGAGTTGGCTGGGTTGAACATGCCATTGGTCATCGCGCCCATGACGATCAGCCATGCGGGCAGAAGCCAGTGCGAATCCGTGCGCAAAAAACCACCGACGCCGAGTGAAAAAACCATAATCGCTGCGCCCAAAACCGCGGGCGCCCGCGTGCCGAGTCGATCTGTCATGTAGCCGCTGACAGGGGCCAGGGCGATAGTCAGTATCGAGGGAGCCATGAAGAGCACTCCCACCTTGGTCGGAGACAGATCCAAAACTCCCTGCAAGTAGAAAGGCACCAAGAAACCGATCAGGGTGTAGCACATAGCCATGATGAGGAGACTCACGACGCTAAAGCTGAAACGGCGAATCTTGAACAACGCCAGATTCACGAACGGGCTTTGTGCTTTTTTTTCGTGAACGATGAGTCCTGCCAGGCTACACACAAAGAGGACGACCAAAATGCCTTGAAACGTCGCCCCGACCATCTCCTGGGCGCGGCGATCGAAAATCAGAACCAGCGAAGTGGTTGTAGCCACGAGCAATGACGCCCCCAAATAATCGACGGCGACGGGCTTCGTCGGTGTTTGCTTCGCCCCGCGCGTGATGCTCGCCAGCGTCACGGCAGCGCCGATCAGACCGATGGGCACGAGGAAGAAGAAGCTCCAACGCCAGCTCAGATAATCGATCATCACGCCGCCAATGCCGGGGCCCAGAAGAAAACCGACATGATGAGCAGTCGTCATATAACCTTGCGCCCGGCCGCCGATCGCTTCGGGCACGGCCTCCGCAGCTAGAGCTCGGCTGGATGACTGCAGCATGGCTGCCCCGACGCCCTGCAAGAAGCGGAACAAAATCAGCTGCAACACATTCGCCGAAAGGCCGCAGAGAAGCGAGCTTAAAGAAAAAACCAGGAACCCCAGCCCAAAGATCTTTTGCCTTCCCCACAGGTCGGCAAGCCGACCGAAGATGATCGAAAGGCCGATATTCGACAGTTGATACGACAGCAGGGCCCATGAGACGCCTAAGAGATCGGTCCCCAAGCTACTCGCGATGGTGGGCATCGAGATATTGACGATCCGCGTTGCCGTCCCTGAAAAGAACGTTCCTAACAATGCAGTTGTCAGGAGCAGGTAATTGACGCGCGAATCCACAGTGGTGTTGTTCTCTTCCGGCGAGCTTCTGGATTATTAGCGCCTAATGCACCGCACGGCAAACGAAACCCGCTACGGCCCGATAGATATTCCGGGCAAGCTGCGGAAAGTTGCCTTCGTCCCCGAGGGCTCCGGGCTTCTGAATCCAACCGACGCGCCGTCCACGTTTCCGGCAAGAGTGTTCTCAAAGCATCTTTCGGCGGGGCCGTGACCGGAGACCGCTGTAGACGTTCAGCGTGAGAAACGATATGAGAGAAAATCGACGATCGCTTAGTAGAGAACCAAAAGTGAACATAGTTTGGATAGAAACAGCCGTGGAGCCGCGTCACCCGCTCATTCAGCCCCTTAACCGTGAACCCTGGGTACAAGGAGGTATCTTCGACCATGAGTCCGAACCCGATCAATCTTTTTGAATTTGAGGCGTTCGCCAAGGAGCGCCTGCCCAAGGAAGAATATGACTATATCGCCGGCGGCGCCACCGATGAGATCAGTGTGGAACGGAATCGCCGTGCCTTTGAGTCCTGGGCCTTGCGCCCAAGGGTGCTCACGAACGTGAGCGCCCTTGACTTGTCCACCACGGTGCTGGGAACCAAAGTGAAACTTCCGGTTCTCATCGCGCCGTGCGGCGGCCACAAAAAGGCTCATGACGATGCTGAGTTCGCCACCTACCGCGCAGCGGCGGCGTGCGGGACCATCTTCGCAGTGAGCGCCAATGCCAGCGCTGGCTTTGAAGAATTGGCCAAGGCTGCCAAGGGTCATCTCTGGCTCCAGCTTTACTCCTTCCGCGACCGGGGAATGACGAAAGCCTGGCTTGGCCGCGCAAAGGAAGCAGGGTATGAGGCGGTTTGTATTACGCTGGATTCCCAGTGGCCGCCTAAGCGGGAACGCAACATTCGCAACAACTACAAACAAATGCGAGGCGTCAACTTTCCAAAAGCGCGCCCTGGAGAGACTCCCGTCCAAGGGGGAGCGGACCCCGCGGCGACCTGGAAGGACTTGGAGTGGATCAAATCTCAGACTGACCTGCCTGTCGTCGCCAAAGGGATCATGACAGGCGAGGATGTCGAGTTATGCGCGCAGGCCGGCGCCGATGCCGTAATAGTCTCCAACCACGGCGGCCGACACCTCGACAACACCTTGGCGACGATCGAAGTCCTGCCCGAGGCCGTGGCTGCGGCCCAGGGCAAGGTCGAGGTTCTGCTCGATGGCGGCATTCGCCGAGGCGCCGACGTGGTCAAGGCTCTGGCACTGGGAGCCAAGGCGGTCTTCATTGGCCGCCCCCTTTTCTGGGGGCTTGCCGTGGACGGTGAGCGTGGAGTCATTCGGGTGTTGGATATTCTTCGCGAAGAAATGGAAATCACCATGGCAAAGTGCGGTAGGCCGACCATCGCGAGCATCGATTCGACTGTAATGGTCAAGGCGCCGCCCTTGTGAAGCGGGTCTCCGCAAATACGGGGCTTGTTCGACTTGATTGCTGGCACAAACTGTAACTAAAAAGGGCGTCGCAATCCCAGACTCAACCCTGCCATTAACTATGGTGGCAAGAGAATTTACTTTTTGTGCGATCTCCGCTACTCAACGTAAAGAAAATTAGTATTGTGTGTCCGATTTGTGTGATTCCGCGAGAGGAGGACACAGCCATGCAAAAGCCTGACGGAGTATTTGACCCGCGCTGGGGAGAGTACCACGCCGAGGAGTGGGCGGATGCCATAATTGCATCCATGAAGCTCGGAGGCGTCGAGCATCTCTTTTTTGTTTCCGGCTCGGAGATTGCCTTTTTTCAAGAAAGCGTCGCCAAAGCGCGTCACCGCGGCTGGCCTGCTCCTCGGCTGCTGACAGTGACCCATGAAAGCGTAGCCCTCAACGCGGCGATTGGCTCCTCGATGGCTTCCGGGCGGCCGGCGGCTACGGCGGTCCATGTCGACGTAGGCACGTTGAACTATGGCGGTGCCATACACACGGCATGGCGGGGTTCTTATCCGGTTTTGATCATGGCCGGCACGGGCCCCCGAGCGTTGGCAGGCTCCATGACTGGAAGCCGTAACAGCCCGGTTCAGTGGGTCCAGGAACCTAGGGATCAGGCAGAAATCGTTCGCCAATACACCAAGCACGACCATCGCCTGGAACATCAAGACAACCCGGGTCTTATTGTGAGCCGACTGCTGCAAATGGCAATGAGCGAGCCGAAGGGACCGGTTTATCTCACGATTCCACGGGAAGCGGCCATGCTGCCGATGCCCGGAACCACTCGATTCCCAACCCGCGACGAACTCGGTCTGGCGCGACCGGCAAGCCCGGACCCTGCCGACGCCCGGCGCGTGGCAGAGTGGTTAGTGAAGGCCAATAATCCCTGCATCTATCTGGCCAAATCCGGGAGAAACACTGAATCAGTTGCGGAATTCGTACGCCTTGCGGAGCTTCTCGCCGTTCCCGTAATGGACACGGACAGAACGGCCAGCTTGAATTTCCCCACAACCCACCCGCTCTATGGAACGGGCCCAGCTCCTAAGGATGCCGACGCGCTGCTGATTGTCGAGTCTCCTGTCCCCTACATCATCCCGCAGGAATCGCCCAGCCCAGATGCCAAGATCGCCTGGGTCGACGTCGACCCGGTGCAATCGCGTTACAAGACAATGGAATACAGCGCCGACCTCTGGCTTCCCGTGTCGGCCGCCAGCGCGGCGCGCGCGATCCATGACGCGGCCACAGCCCTGCTGTCAAAGAGCGACATGAGCCGGATCGCCGAGCGGCGTTCGCTTCTGGAAAATCGCAAACGCAAGCTCATCGCGGATGAAGAAGAAAAGGCGCTTAAGGCGGGACGGCGCCGCCCCCTCCACCCCCGCTGGGTCGCCTACGAGCTGTGCAAGCTTCTTGGACCGGACGCGATTCTCCTCGACGACGCGCTGAGCAATTCAGGGTTCGTCAACGCGTACCATCGGCGGGAAAAGCCCGGTACCTACTTCGAAAGCGGCGGATCATCAGGCGGCTTCGGAAGCGGCGCCGCCCTCGGAGCGAAACTGGCCAGGCCTGACAGCGATGTTGTTCTGGCTACAGGTGACGGCTATTTCATGTTTGGCACACCGCTGCCGGCGCTCTGGTGCGCCGCGCACTACAAGGCTGCTTTTCTCACACTCGTGTTTGTCAACCGGTCATATAGCACAGGGACGCGAGGTCTTCGAAGAACTTACCCAGAGGGCGTGGCCGTCGAGCTTGGCAACTATGAGGGCGGCATTTTCGATCCGCCCCCGAACTTCGCCAAGCTAGCGGAGGCGGGCAATGGTTACGGCGAAACGGTCCACGAGCCCGAGGATGTTGGCCCCGCCCTTCGACGGGGCCTCGAACAAGTGCGCAAGGGGTACCCCGCGATCATCGCCGCCTATCTGCCAACGCTCGTCGAGGAGATGGACATGAAGGACTAGAAAGACACCGTTTTCATCCCGCATACGGAAGGGTGGCACGAGAGCCTGAGCTTACCAGGAAGGCGAGAAATCCAGCAGCCGGCATCCTTGCCTCTCAAAGTTGTGTCGTTGCAAAGACTTTACTGTCTGATATGTATAAAGGATGGCCGGTGGGTTATGACAGTGCTGAAACGCATTGCTTGTGTTGTCACACACCTCAGGAAAAAACTCATCCATACGACGATCAAGTGCGAGAGGTGTCTTAGCGGAGCCGAAGCGCAATACTATGTCCAAAGTGAAGTCGTGAACATTCGGGTATGCAAGACCTGCGCAGACGACGCATCCAGATTAGGTTTAAAGGTCGTTCCCATGCACTCAAACAAACACGCGGCATAACTGGGCCGCGTGTTCTAAGAGACTCAACACGCACAGCGCGGCAATAGCCTTGACATTCGCGAAGCGCCCGTGGTAACCGACGGCTGCGTGACGGGGATTAAGGGAAAACACGGAGAAGACTTTGCCTGCGAAAGTTTTCAAGCAAATCCGACCTGAAGCATTGAGCTTCTTGCCGTAAACGGCGCCCCCGGCTTTTGTTATTTTTTTCCCCGCGCTGCACCAGCTCAGAAGACGTAAACCGGCAAATAGACGCGGCGCTAAGGTTTAGGCAATAGGTCACTGAGTTAAAAGGATACGATTCTGTGCTCTTGATTAGCGATCCCGAAGTCAAACAGGTTCTAAACATGGGTGATTGCATTGAGGCCATGGAGCGCGCCTTCGCGGAGGAAGCCATGGGCATCGCCGTGAACCGGCCGCGCGTGCGTTACAAAGTCCCGAAGGATCTCGATCGCCCCGGCTACATGGCCAACATTATACCCGGCGCGGTGCCGAGCTCGGGGGTGGCCGCCCTCCGTTATGACTCGACGATTGTCCAGGAAAGAATTGTCGCCGGCAGCAAGCGGATGGATTTTCCCTCGCCGCTAAAGCGCAGCTGGGGATTCGTTCTCCTTTTTAGCCTTGAGACCGGCGAGCCTTTGGCGCTGGTGCACGACTTCAGTCTCTCCGCAATACGCGTTGGCGCCACCACCGGCGTGGCGCATCGAGCCCTCGCCAGGGAAGACTCGAAGGTAATGGGCCTGTTCGGCTCCGGTAATGAGGCGCGGCGCAACCTGGAAGCCATCTGTCTCGTCCGTAACATTGAGCGGGTAAAGGTCTACAGCACGACCAAAGAACACCGCGAGAGATTCGCGGAGGAGATGACGGAGCTGCTCAACGTGGAGGTCCAGCCCGTAAGCAACCCTCAGGCGGTGGTCAAAGGCTCGGATATCGTCATGTGCGCAAGCAATTCAAGCGAACCGGTCTTCGATGGGGCATGGCTCGAATCAGGTCAGTTTGTGACCACCATCGTCAACACCGATGGCGTGCATCGCCGCACCGAAGCGGACGCAACAACAATGATCCGCAGCGACTTGATCGTGCTCAATAACAAGGAGACAGCCATCACCAACCAGCAGCGGGAACTTCTCGATCTTATCGAGGAAGGCAAATTCGGCTGGGACAAAACCTGTGAGCTGGGAGAAGTTCTCGCAGGCAAGCATCCCGGCAGGACAAGCGACGGACAGATTATCTATTATAAGAGCAACACTGGGGTTGGGATTCAATTTGCCGCTACCGGCGCCCTCATCTACGAAGCCTGCAAAGAACGCGGCCTGGGAAAAGAGCTTCCCTCCGAATGGTTCGGCGCCGACCTCAGCCCATGGATGGAAAAAGGATTCTTCCCTTCGCCATAAGATTAATCCGGTCTCTTCCGGCGTAGCGATCATATTTCTCCAATCCTATGGACTCGCCATTTCCCCTCGAATACTACCCCGCACCGCCCGAGAGCGTGCGGATAGAAAGATCTCCCCGAGATGCGCTGGAAGAGCTGCAAAACGCGCGGCTGCGATTGTTGATTCAGCGGGCATGGGAGCATGTGCCGTTTTATCGAGACCGGTGGGAAAAGGCCGGGGTTACTCCTGACGAAATCCGCCGCATCGAAGATTTGCGGCGGCTCCCTGTCATTAGCAGGCGCGACTTTGAGGAAAGCCTCGCTCTTCATCCGCCCTTTGGAAACTACCAGGGAGACTTCCATGCGATACGGGTCCAGGCCAGCTCGGGGACATCGGGAAGGGCCAAACCATTTTTTCAAACACAAAACGACTGGAACATCATCGCCAACTTCTGGGCGCGGCGGCTCCACGCACAGGATGTTAAACGAGGAGACATTCTTCAGGTCGTTTTTGCCTATTCTCTTTTTATAGCCGGCTTCACGGCCACCGAGGGGGCCATGCGCTTGGGAGCGCTGGTAGTTCCGGCTGGAAGCGGCGCCATCACACCAAGCGAGCGCCAGATAAGGATCCTCAGGGACTGGAAGACCCAAGTCCTGGTGGGAACACCCACCTACATTCTCCACCTGGCCGACGTAGCCCAGAAAATGGGTCTGGACACGCGCGCGGATTTCGATCTCCATACGACGATTCACACGGCCGAAGCCATGACAGAGCCCGCGCGCAGGGCCATCGAGGGCAGGTGGGGCGTGAACGCCTACGATAGTTTCGGCAGCGTGGAAACGGGCGCGCCGACCTTCGAATGCGAGTTCAAGAACGGGTATCACATCAACGAAGACGGCTACCTGTTCGAGATTCTGGATCCCGAAACCCTGTCGCCGGTTCATGAAGGACAAGAGGGATTCATCACCGTGACCAGCTTGTTTAAGGAAGCGGCTCCTGTCATCCGTTATAATCTCGAAGACATCACATCGATCATGGCCGAGCCCTGCCCGTGCGGCAGGACATTAAAAAGGCTCGCAAAGGTAAAAGGTCGCGCGAGTGAAATGCTCAAAATCCGCGGCGCGGTTTTCTATCCCACGGCAGTGGAAACCGTTCTCGACAAGATCCCCGAGTTGAGCCGGGAGTACCTCGTTGTGGTGGACCGGGTCGGCCAGCTGGACTGCGTGACGCTTCACGCCGAGTGCCGCTCGCAGGAAGCCCATAGACCTGGCCTCAAAGAGAGAATCGAAAAGGAGTTAAAGGCGACGACCGGGCTCTCGATAGAAGCGCAACTGTTTGCGCCCGGGGAATTGGCGCGGTCGTTACAGGTCAGTGAGAGGGTCAAAGCCAAGAGATTATTGGACCGAAGAGGAGAAAATCATGTTCGATGATTGCCGCGAATTCATCGACGAATTGCGTTCCATCGGCGAATTGGTGGAGATCGGGAAGGAAGTCAACTGGGATCTGGAGCTGGGTGCGATCAGCCGCTTGGCCTGCGAAAAGGACAGTCCCGCTGTCTGGTTCAAGCGGATTACCGACTACCCCGGAGGCATAACAGCCTTTGCCAATCCCATGGCGACATGGCGCCGCGTCGCCGCGGCTTTCGGCATGCCGCCGGACAGTCCGGTCGAGAAGATCTATGCCGAGTACGAAAGGCGCGAGGGCAGGCTCATCCCGCCGACCATTGTCGAAACCGCGCCTTGCAAGGAAGTCGTGCGCCGAGGCAAAGAGATCGACCTCTTCGGATTTCCCGCTCCAATGATGCACGATGGCGACGGCGGCCGTTATATCGGCACCTGGGACCTCCTGGTGTCGCGCGACCCCGACACGAATTGGGTCAACTGGGGAATGTACCGATTCATGCTTTATGATTCTCTCCATCTCACCGGCTTTCCGCGCCCGACAAGCCACCTCGGCAAGGTCTTCCAGGATCACTATGTTTCCAAGGGCAAGCCGATGCCAGTCGCGCTGGTGATCGGCGCGGACCCCATTTCACATTTTGCCGCGGCGGCCACCTACCATCTGGGAGGCGAAGAGGCCGCCCTTGCCGGCGGCCTGAGGGGCGCTCCGGTGGAGCTGGCGCGCTGCGAAACAAGCGACCTGCTCGTGCCGGCGGGATCCGAAATCGTCATCGAAGGAGAAATCTTGCCGGACTGTGTTGCTCTTGAAGGGCCGTACGGGGAGTATCCCGGTTACCGCACTGGCGAGATGGGAAACGGCATTCTCTTTCGGGCCACGGCCGTAACGCATAGAGAGAACCCGATCCTTACGGTGGACGCCACAGGATACCGCGATGATAGTTCGACCATCACCGCCCTGACGGGAGCCATAGCGATCAAGCGCAGGCTGGAACGGCACGGAGTCCCCGTGTTG
Source organism: Binatia bacterium (assembly GCA_041618055.1). GTDB lineage: Bacteria > Desulfobacterota > Binatia > UBA9968 > UBA9968 > JBFJNS01. The sequence continues at coordinate 1,116 of JBFJNS010000019.1, read as the reverse complement.
GGCGTCAACATGCCTCGTGAAGGGGCCGTGCACATGGTCGTCATCGCCGCAAATCATGGTGGCAAACAACTTGCGCGCACGATTCTGGAAACCCTAACATCGAGAAGGGCTCTTGTCTCGAAAATCTTCCTTGTGGAACCGGATGTTGACATCTTTGACCTGGGTCAGGTACTGCATGCCTTCTCGACCAAGTGTCACCCCGCTCACGGCATTCACGTCGTCAATTACGAAGGTCGCGCGAACACATTGACACCCTGTTACAGCCAAGGCGAACGGGCTGCGCAGAAAGGGGCAACGGTCTTGTACGACTGCACCTGGCCGGGTGAGTGGTCGAGAGAATGGGAGGTGCCGGTCAAGGCGACCTTTGATTCTATTTTTCCAGAGTCGGTGCGCAGCCAAGTGCGATCGCAATGGAGGCAATATGGATTCGACGATTGAACCGAACGTTTGGGAAACCTTCGTGCGTCGCCCAAGCGATCTCGAAGAAGACACAGAGATTCCCCTGATACTTCGCAATCTCAACCCAGGGCCCCGAAAATACGCGATGCGCCATGTTATCGGAATCGTCAGCCGCAATCCGGAAAAGCTCGCAAATATGGACAAGCTTTTGGTCCGGACCCGGGTGGGAGCGCAGTTGCCGGACACGTTAGGGATCAAGATCCTTTCCGATCTACCCGTTGAGTTGCCGGGACTGCCCTACCATGACTGCTTTGCCGCCCTTCGGGCCGCGGCGGAGAAACACACAACCCGCAAACACCGCGGGGGCGATTAAACCCGAATTCCGCAGCAGAAAGGTTACTCGAGCAGCCTGGGGGAAACCTTTCGTTGCAAAGACAATGAGCCTCTACCTCTGAGCGGAATTCGCTGGTCGGTGCATCTTGAGACAGTCTCAAAGCGCAGGCGATGGCTTGCCAGGTCGCAGCAAAGACTTTGAAACTGCGCGCTTGGGTGTCTTTGCCACTCCAGGCTTTCCCCAGGCTCGCCCCATAGTGTATCTGCAACTGCGGAATTCAGGTTGAAAAATGTGCAATACCTGTTTGCTCGCCGATGCAACAGGCCGGTTTAAGAGCTGACAGCCATACGATATCGGCTACTCACCAATGCTTTGCGCCAAAG
>JBFJNS010000018.1:0-14759 GCA_041618055.1 Binatia bacterium | reverse complement strand
AGCGAACGAGAGGCTTCCTTCGGGTTGGGGTTGATCTTTTTTGAATGGCCCTTCGCGCCGCATCGGATAGCCGCCGGGGGGTTCGATCAGAATCACCTCGGCACCGAGATTGGCCAGAAGTAAACCGCAGTAACCTCCCTTGCGTCCACTGACGTCAAGAACACGCAACCCGCTTAGCGCCCGCGACGATTTCGACTGATCAGCTTCATTGACCATCCACACCCTCCCGTCAATTTTTTCTGTCGCTGCGCGCCGGAGTATATTTGCACTTGGCCGGATAAGGCAAGATCAAGGCGGGCTTTTCTCGTTGTCTCCTTGGGCTTGGGCACGAGACGACCGCGGCTGGTTCAAGAAGAGTTAAATGAGTCGACATTTGCCTCGAACCGCAGTTGATCTGGGGATGTGCGCCGATTCGGCCCGAGTTGGGGCACCTCGGTTGCTGCTCTGATGCGGGCGAATTTCATGCGCCTCATCGCCGGCGGTTACGTCGTACTTCGGTCTTAGCTATCCCCCAACTTTTGGCGTCTAACATTGAAGCCGGATTCCGCAGTTGCGCATACGGCGCGTGCCGAGCCTGGGGTGAGCCTGGAATGGCGAAGACGGCTCTCCGGGATCTCAAATTGCAGATTGCAAATGGTGAATCTGAAATATGTGATCTGCAATGCCTCGCAGAGCGATGACTAGGCTTACGGTCATCACGCCGAAAGGCCTGTCGTGAGCTTAGTCGAACGGGTCACGTCAGGCTCCTTGAGACACTTTCTACTGCGGAATTCGGGTTGAATCGATCGGGAAAGCCGAACCGCCGTCCGACCCCACAACCCCTCCCCCGTCGCCGGTTACCGCCGGCTCAAAGCCCCGCGTAAAGCCCGTCGATATACCCGCTGCGATCGAGTTCGCTCAGTGGGCCGGATTCGATGAACTCTTTGGGTTTGTGCTGGGCGAAAGTCGCTTCCCGCTCCGCCAGATGATCGATGACCGCCTGAACGGCGCTATCGACCGCGTAGGGTTTCGCGGGCATCTCCGCACCGTAATTCCACGATTCCTCTAAAGCCTCCCTGTCCTTGGTGCCCAGAAACTTTGACAGAATCTTCACTGTATCCTCGCGCCGCGTCTTGAAGAAATGAACGCCCCGAACCATCGCTCGCATAGTGCGCAGCATCAGATTCGGATACTTCTTCATCAGCGACCGGCGCGTGGCAAAAGTCGATCCCTGATACTCAATCTTCAGCTCCGCAAGATTCACGAGAAAATTCATCCCCGCCTTCCGGGCGAACAGTGTCGCCGGCGGGGAGAGCATGGTTGCCGAGACTTTGCGGGCCTCAAGGGCGATCCACATGGCTTCGTTGCTGCCGAGAAAAAGAAGTTTGACATCCTTGTCCGGATTCAATCCTAAATGCTGGAGCGCCGACCGGGCGTTCTTCTCATAAGCATCGCCGGGCCGCTGCAGACCGATAATCGCCCCGGCAAGCTCTTTGGCACTGCGTATTTCCGGACGGGTCACCAGCGACATTGACGCGTACCGCGTCAACCCCCCCAGCATGACCACATCGCCGTTCTTGACGGAGACCGGAATAAGAAGATAGGCAGACATGGTGGCAAAATCGGTGTCGCCCGATATCAGGGCCATCGGCGATACCGCTCCCGCTGTGCGCACGACCTCGACTTCAAGCCCCTCTTCGCGAAAAAGGCCGGCTTCATGGGTCAAGTACGGAATCGAATGCGTCACCGCCCGCGCCGCATAACCAATACGAATGCGCCCCTTTTCTGCCTTGCTCTGAGCCGAAGCCACGGAACTCATGAGACCTAGAAGGACAAAAGCCATCACCGCAGTTCGATGAATTGAGTTCATACAAAATGCTCCTTGGTGGGTGGGATGAGTGCCTGTTTTTTTTAAGGGTGTATGTCAATTTGCCTCAATCGGCAAGCGTCCTCTGATCGACAGTGTGCGCTGCGACCCCGACCCGGATGATGGCACAATGCCCATGTCGGATGGACTGCGCGTGAACGCCGTTTGTAAAGCCGTGAATCGGCGCGGCTGGCAGGGCATCTCCGGATGATGCCGCAGGTCGCGCTTGCCCGTCTGTCAGCAAACAAGAGACTGCGCCACTCGCTGCTCCTTCGTCAACCTTCGACGCAGACCATCGCTGCCGTTTATCGCTCTCTCGGAACACTTGGGGATGCTGACGGCGCTATGGATTGGAGGTTTGGATTATGTTTCCGGTATCGCTATATAATTCGACCGGACCGTATCGTTCCAGAATGGATTTGATCCTGCCGGCGTCACCCACGGCCACAAGCTGCATGGTATCTGGATTCAGATACCTGCGCGCGACGCGCTGCACGTCGTCTGCCGTGACAGCCATGACCCTCGCTGGATATGAACCCCAGTAATCTGCGGGCAGTCCATACTGCCTGCGCGTGACCGTAAATTGAAGGACGCGGGTTGGCCGTTCCAAAGACAGGGCGAAACTTGCGGCAATCGCGCGCTTACTTTCTTCCAACTCGGCGGCCGGCACTTTCTCATCGCGAATGCGGCGGATCTCGTTAAAGAACTCCACGAGCGCCTCGGCCGTGACCTCGGTACGCATGTTCCCGCCGGCACGCCACGGCCCCGGATACTTGACGGCGGTAAAATCGCTGTAGACGCCGTAGGTATAGCCCTTTTCCTCCCGCAGATTGAGAAACAACCGCGCCGCAGGGCCTCCCCCGAGCAGCCGGTTCATCACCGCCATGGGAATGAAATCCGCACTGCGCCGTTCGATGGCAATATTGCCTAGGGCAATGGTGGTCTGGACCGAGTTGGGGCGGTCCACCAAATAGACTTTGCGTGCTTTGGCGGGGACCGGATTAGGCGGCAGTAGCGGTTTGAATTTGCTCCTTGGCCAACCCCCCAGCCACTGTTCGAGCTTGGGAATCAGTTCCTTGGCGTGCACATCGCCCGCAATAGCCAGAATTGTATTTTGCGGTCGGTAGCGTTCGACATGCCATTTTAAGAGCGCCTTCGGAGTGAGAGAATCGATGGATTGGGGCGTCGGAGACACTACGGCCGCCGGATGAGTTCCGAACACCGCGCGGTTAAAGCGTTCGCTTAGCAGGAAGTTAGGAGATGCTCTCTGTTGGCTCAGCTGTACCCGAAGCCGCTGCTTGAGTTTAGCAAGTTCGTCCGCCGGGAAAGCGGGATTTAACAGCACGTCGACCGCCACGGCAAACCACGCCGAAAAATTGTCGCTCAGACCCGAAGCACTCAGCACGGCATCGGTGGAACCGAAACCCGAGGCCGCACCCAGCGTAGCTCCCAGCCGGTCCACCTCTTCCGCAATTTCTTTGCTTGTGCGCGATCTCGTACCTTCCCGCAGCATTTGTGCCGTCACAGAGGCAAGCCCATTCATTTCAGTCGGCTCAAAGAGAGGCCCTGCGCCTCCGAGATGAAACTCGACAAAGACAGTTGGAAAGCGATGGTCTTCCTGAATGGTAACTGTGACACCGTTTTTTAGCTTGCCTTCTATCGCCTTGGGAAGCTCAACGCTTAGAATCCGACCCGACACTGGAGCCTTATTCTTGCGCTCGACCTTACTGAGCGGTGTGCTCGGTACGTCGTCCTCTCCAAGAAGCGGCGCAGACCATAACGCGAGACAAGTTACTGCCAGTGGTCAGGCTACAGCCCTCCCCCAGAACAAGTGAAGACGAAAGTTAATGCTAAGCCGCATGATTCCCTATGGAACCCGACGATTCGTAGGTGTTGCTACTTGCGCCTTCGGCATGGTCGTTACGACCGTCCGATTGGTTTCCGTCAGATAGGCGATGGCAACCCGCTGAAGATCGGCTTTGCTAACTTGGCTGATCTTTTGCCACACTGTATTGATCAGCTCCGGTTTGTCGTAATAAACAGCGTAGCGACCGAGCATGGTGGCGCGACTGCGGGTGCTGTAAAGACCTTGAGCATGCTGTCGGCGCAGTTGCATCCGGATTTTGTCGAGTTCCCAGTCCGCGATCAGTTCCGTCTTAGCTCGTTCTAACTCTTCAAACACAAGAGCTTCGACTTCCGTCAGGCTGACCCGTGGCCGAACCATGATAGATATCCAGAAGAGAGACGTATACCGCCTTTCATCGGGCCCGGCGGAGATACTAAGCGCCATTTCTTTTTCTTTCACCAGCTTCTGGTACAGACGCGATGACAAACCCCCACCAAGAACATGACCCCAAACCTTGAGCGCATACGCCTCGGACGTATCGCCTGGGGGGACTTTGTAAACGATGTCGATGCGGGGCGTCTGGGCGAAAGCATCTTCGAGAGTTTGTCGCCGCTCGCCTTTTTGTTCCGGCTCCGTCATATCCGGTGCAGGGGGTGGCGAGTGCGAGGGGATGCTCTCGAAGTATTTTTTCACCAAGGCGAACGCATTCTCGGTTTTGAAAGCTCCCACCAGCGACAGTACGGCATTATTGGGCGCATAATACATGCGAAAAAAATCTCTCACGTCTTCAAGCGTCGCAGCGTTCAGGTCTTCCATCGATCCGATAGTCGAATGCTTGTAGGCAAAGTTGTCGTACGCAGTGGCTAAAACCGTTTCCGCTGTTTTTCCGTAAGGGCGGTTATCGTAATTTTGCCTGCGCTCCTCCATCACTGTCTGGCGCTGGTTGTCGAAATTAGCCTGGTTGATCCGTAGCGAGCGCATCCGGTCGGCTTCAAGGAAGATCCCTAGTTCCAGCTCGTTTGCCGGTAAGGTCTGAAAATAGGCCGTCCGATCCGCGTTTGTCATGCCGTTGGCGGTACCTCCGTTGTTCAGCACGAGAATAAAATGCTCCCCCTTCCCCACGTTCTTGGATCCTTGGAACATCATGTGCTCGAACAAGTGGGCAAATCCGGTGCGCCCTGGCCGTTCGTCACGCGACCCGACATTGTAAGTCATGCATATCGAGTAGGTTGGGGCGCTGTGATCCTCGGAAATGATAACACGGAGGCCGTTTTTCAATTTGAACTCTTTAAACGGAACGTCAAAGGACTTGGTCGGCTTCGGCTCGGACTCCGACGCGACTGTTTGGGCCCACAGCGCGGCAAAGAAGGAAATGAGGACTAGCGATCCTTTCAGTAGATGGATAGCCTTGCGCAATTGATACTCCTCACAACGCATGCGACCGGTTGCTCCTGCAATTTCCCAGTGCTCTTTGTCGGCTCGGAGAGCGACTGAACGATAAGATCGTCCGGGCCGCCACCCGAAAAAGGCAAGATTCCGCGTCGAAGCGTCTTGAAAGGCTAGACGATCGCCTCTCGACTTTTTCCACTTGCGGATAGTGCCAAATAGGACTCACCCCACGACGTCTCTTATAACGTATTAAAATTTCAGGCAACACTTTGGAGCAGCCTTGTTCGGGAAGGCAAGAGGCGGAAAGCATCGTCAGGGAAACGGCCTTGGGGTGACGAACTCCAAGCAACGACAAGAATTTTTGCGCTCCAAGCCGCCGTTTCCTGCAGCAGGGGGGCATGGGGAGTGCGGTTTTCCTTGCATCCGCAAGCACGTCACCGGAAAACTCAATTCTCTTCGCTAGAAACCACAGGGTGTGCCACTGATCCCCGTAAGAGAAAGCCTTTGTCTCATTTCGCGCCAGCAAGTACGCTTCAGAACGGTCGCAACCTGGGCGTGCGTTTATGCCAAAGAGGGGCTATCTGCAAGGTCAACCTCGGCGAAGCTCAGAGATCGAGTCTGACAGCGGTACAGACGGTTGTGTTTCCGCGCCGGCGCGGATTCTCCAGTCTCGCCTTTAGGTTGGACGATTCGATGATCTAGATTGTACTTGCCCCAGACAGCTTTTTGGGGGATAGACAGTGTTCCAATTTTTTGACCTCCCTATCATGATCTCCTATGCCGTCTGTGGCGGTAACCTTCTGTTGGTGTGGTTGGAAAAACCCCGCTGGATGCCGCCCCATCAAGCGACGCACTGTGGCAAACAGCCAGCGTTTCGCCGTTAATAATAAGGAGCAGGCCTATCGCATCAGGCGGGCTAGCCAAAACGCCAATTTTGTGTTTTATAAAGTAAATCGTCTTTAGTCTTTCGCAACCATGGAAAAGACCAAAAAATCAGCCGCTAAGGGCTACCCTCATTTAACCATCCTGGAAGATATCAGCGCGCTCATCACGCGATCCCACGACCTGCACGAAACGCTCGAAAACGTAGTGTCCACGGTTAGGGAACGGATGGAGACGGAAGTCTGTTCGCTTTACATTCTCGACCAGCAAAGGAAACGCCTGACCCTACGCGCCACAATGGGTCTCGATCAGGAATCCGTCGGTAAGGTTTCGATGGGCACCGGCGAAGGGCTGACAGGGCTGGTCATCGAACGCATGAAGCCGGTGATGGTTGTCGATGCGCTCGCCCATCCACGCTACAAGTATTTTCCGGAAACCGGCGAAGAGCGTTTCCACTCGTTTTTGGGCGTGCCGCTTATCGAAAAGAAGATGCCCTTGGGCGTCCTTGTTGTCCAGACCTCGCGACGGCGGGAGTTTTCGCGTGATGAAATCCGACTACTGACGACGATTTCCGCCCAAGTATCGAGTATCATTGTTCAAGCCCGGTTACTTGACTCCCTGAGGCATAAGGAGCGGGAGCGCAAAGAGTACCACAAGCGCATGGTGGACGCCCTGCGCAAACTACGTTCCTACGAGGGCCGACGCAAAGAGAAAGGCTCACGGCTTCACCACAAATGGCGTGGCCGGTTGAGCGGCCTTGCCGCATCGCCGGGCTTTGGCCGTGGCAAGGCGCATGTTCTGGAACCGCGGATGAATCTGAACTCGATCAAGAAGACACGGGCACAAAATCCTGACCGGGAAATCGAGCGCTTCCGGGGCGCTGTCGAGAGAGGCATTGCACAGATCGCCGTCGTGAAATCGCGGATGGCAAATCTGATTTCAAGGGAAGAAGGCGCTATTTTTGATGTCTATCGTCTTATTCTTGAGGACCCGGCTATTATTCAGCAAGTCGAAAATCACATACGTCAAGAGAAATGCATAGCGGAATATGCTGTGCGGGTGGTCTTCGAGCAATACCTGCAGTCGATGTCGCAAATCGGCGATGACTACCTTAGGGAGCGCGCCGCCGATGTTAAGGATGCGGCCCACAGACTCTTGGAAAACCTCTCAGAGGCGCCTGATCGGCACATTGAAGTGCCTCAAGACGCGGTGCTGGTCGCCGAAGACCTTTCTGCAGCTGACCTGAGTATGCTCGAGGGGGGTCGCTTTAGAGGAATTTTGCTGGCAACGGGGGGGGTAACGACCCATGCGAGTATTCTCGCCAAATCCTTCGAAATTCCCAGTGTTGTCGCTATTGAGGGGCTGTTGGACGCTGTGCACCATGGGGACTCGGTCATTGTGGACGGCAACTCTGGCGTCGTTTTCGTCAACCCGAGCCAAGAAATTACCCGCGAATATGATCGCCTCGAGCGCGACTACGTGGCCCTCAATCGAGAATTGGAGACCCTGAAGGATAAACCCGCGGAAACCCCGGATGGTCACCGCGTCTTGCTCTACGCCAACATTGGACTGTTGAGCGATATTGCCTTTGCCCACCTGCACGGGGCCCAGGGAGTGGGGCTTTACCGGACGGAAATTCCCTTTCTAGCCCATCGGGATTTTCCCAGCGAGGACGAACAGTATTCCCTTTACAAAAGAGTTGTCGAAGGGATGGCCGGTAAACCCGTAACGATTCGCACTCTGGATATTGGCGCAGATAAGTATCCGTCATACATTCGCAGCACTGCCGCAGAGCCAAACCCCGTCCTGGGTTGGCGCTCGATTCGTATCTCGCTTGATTTCGAAGAGATCTTTAAAACGCAACTGCGAGCCATTCTCCGGGCAGGCACGCTGGGACGCGTTCGCCTGCTCATCCCAATGGTGTCCAGTCTGGAAGAAGTGCTCAGAGTCAAAGAAGTGCTGGCACAAGCGAAAGACGAGCTTGAGCGGGAATCCACTCCGTTTGATCGCCAAATGGAATTTGGCATCATGGTTGAGGTTCCGTCCGCGGTTCAACTGGTGGACCGGTTCTTGCGCGAGGTGGACTTCCTGAGTATAGGCACGAACGACTTGATTCAATACATCCTCGCCGTCGACCGAAGCAATCGGAGAGTGGCCAATCTATACGAACCGCTACATCCAGCCGTCTTGGCCGCTCTCAGGTCAACCATCGAGGCGGGCAAGAAAGAAGGGAAACGAGTCGGGATGTGCGGCGAAATGGCCAGCGATCCTCTGTGTGCTCTCTTGTTACTAGGTATGGGTCTGGAAGAGTTCAGCATGGGTTCCCTGTACATTCCGGTGATCAAGAAGACGGTTCGTTCATTGACCTACGAGGCGGCGAAATCGGTTGCACAAATCGTCCTCCAAATGGACACCGTGGGAGAGATTAAACGATACCTGTTCGAGCAGATGCGCGAGCTCGGCATGGTCGAGTTGCTCGAGATGTACCATTAGTGCGCGAACCGGATGGGATCGACATGCGAACCGAGCGGCAATGGAGGGTTTGATATTCGCCTCGGCATGAGGTATATTTTTAGTCGAACGATCGTTCGAACTCCCCCTGCATGAAAGGAATTGCGTATGGTAAAAATTTCGACATTTGACGATTGGATCGCCTATTTTCGTGAATGGCAAAAAGACATTGGCTACGATCCGGTGCTCCTGGGCGACTATCAATTCGAAACGAAGCTAGGGGAGCTGCATTCCCCGGACATCGAATTCGGGGACTATAAGGGACAGCGCAAGTGGGAACGAGTCGGTCAGATCCCGAATCAATCGATACGCGACGCCCTGTTGAACCTGATCGTGTATCAAGGAGACACTGAATTTGCTTCTGTGGAACAGCAGAAGAACTTGCTCGATACGGCTCCCACAGAGTATGATCAGCAGGCGCTTGTTCGCGTCAACAGGGAGGAAATGCGCCATGGCTGGCAAATGTGTTACCTCCTGGTCAACTACTTTGGCGATTCTGGAAAACTCGAGGCGAGAAAACTTTTGGAACGAAGGGCGTTCAAGGGCGAGCGACTCCTCGCCTCATTTAATGCCCCGGTCAACAACTGGCTGGACTTCTTCACCTACACGGAATTTGTGGACCGTGATGGTAAATACCAACTGACCATGCTCAGTCACTCGGGGTTCGCTCCGCTGGCTCAGAGCGTAGAGGCGATGCTCAAGGAAGAGTTTTTCCACATGTTCACTGGCCATACGGGGCTGACACGAATCCTGAGAGCCGGGAAAATCCCCATTCCCATCATCCAGAAGTACTTTAATAAATGGTTGTCGACCGCTTTTGATCTATTCGGCACAGATCATTCTTCCTCGGCTCACTGGGCCTACGTCTGGGGCTTGAAAGGGCGGTTTGATGAAGACGATGCACAGATCCCGGCAGACAAAGACAAGTTGAACGACTTGGCCCGCAACCACTATATAGCGGAATGCTCCAAGCTCATCGCGCAGCTCAATCAGTTAATTCCTGACGGGCAGCCGAAACTCTACGCACCGGACCTCAAGTTCAACCGCTCCATCGGGGAGCATGTGGGCAAGACTTACAGCGCCGACGGCAAGTTGTTAACGAAAGACGCGTACCAGCAGCATCTCAACGAAGTGCTTCCAACTGCCGAGGATGAGCAACTCCTAAAAACTATTTTCAAGGAAAAAGATTGGGTCCAGCAAATGCAGATGAAATGAGGGAGTCGGTCAGCGCTCGTAATCTTGGCGTTGGGGCGACCCTCGGAGCAAGGAGAGATCAGTGAAGCGGATCTGTCTCGTCTGTCAGAACATAGACTGCAAATCCAGGGGCTCAGAGAAGCTCATGGCCGAGCTATCAAGCAGGGTAGCGGCAAAGGGGCTGACCGATGTCGAAGTCAAACCCTACATGTGCTTCGGCGCTTGCCAAGAAGGACCCAATATTGTGCTTTACCCTGAGAAAAGCTGGTACGCGAAAGTAAAGATCGAAGATCTTGACGAGATCACTGAGCACCTTGCGGGAGGTCCGCATGTGAAACGCCTGGACACCATTGATACGTCCTTGAAAGAACTAATCTATCAACTTCTGGATACGGGGGTTGTCTAATTCATGGAAGGGATTCTATTCCCCCGTGGCGTGGTCGAGAGCCGAGAGGGCATCGAGGAGTATTGCGCACGTGGCGGATACGAAGCTCTGGCCAAAGCCATTAAAACGGCGCCTGAAGAGCTGATCAAACAAATTTCAGATGCGGGCCTTCGCGGTCGGGGCGGAGCTGCATTTCCAACGGGAAAAAAATGGTCCCTCACGCGGGAATGCGCCGAACAACCGCATTATCTCGTGCTGAATGGCGGAGAAGACGAGCCGGGCAGCAAAAAAGACCGTCTGCTTATGGAGAACCTTCCCCATCTCGTCATCGAAGGTGTGGTAATTGCAGCGTACGCAATCGGCGCCGCCAAAGCGTACCTCTACGTGAATGCCCGCTACGATGCCGCAATGCAGAGCATCGCAGAGGCATTGACCGAGGCCAAAGCGGCCGGGTACTGGGGGGAAAATATTCTGGGCAGCGACACTGGCCTGGATATTGAAATAACGAAGGCTCCGCATAACTACGTTGCAGGCGAGGACACAGCGGCGTTAGAAGTCATCGAAGGCAAACAGCCCCAGCCGCGGGAGAAGCCTCCGTTTCCGGTGAGCGTTGGGCTATACGGCAAGCCCACGTCGGTCAACAACGTTGAGACCCTCGCTAACGTCGGCCCCATCATCCTGCGCGGTGCGGACTGGTATCGGAGCTTTGGCACCTCGGAGAGCCCCGGCACCATGATTTTTTCCTTGAACGACGAAGTGAATCGCCCGGGAATCTACGAGCTGCCGTTCGGCACCCCCCTGCAGTATTTGATTGAGGAATGCGGTGGCGGATTAAAGGAGGGTAAAAGAATCAAAGCCATCATGCCCGCCGCGCCGTCTTCAGCGTTTTTGCCTGCGGAAAAAATCGCAACGCCTCTGGATCACAACTCTATGCGAGAAGCAGGCGCCTCTCTGGGTTGCGGAGTCGTCCGTTTGATCAGCGAGGGCACATGCATTGTCGAAGAGGTCGTAAAAATTTCCGAATTTTTTGCCGCCGAATGCTGCGGTCAATGCCCGGCATGTCGGATGGAAACCAATACGCTCACCCTCTTGCTCAAGAAAGTCCAGCAGGGCGAGGGCGGCGCGCCGATTCTAGAGCAATTCGGCAAGGTGCTGGATTTTAACCGGGGCAAAGGCTTCTGTAATCTTATTGGGATGCCAGGGCCTCCTATCGAAAGCGCACTGCGGCTTTTCCCAGAAGACTTTAACGCCCACCTCGAGACCGGCCGGTGCCCGGCGCCATAACGGTCCCTCCTATTGCCGAACCGCGACCTGCCGTTTTAACCTCTGAGTTATCCGTCCTCGGATTCTAGCCTTTTGAACTTTCGTTCCTCTAGAAATGCCTAATCTTGAGCGTCGCCGCCGCCAGCCCGGTTTCAGATTACGGGGATTACCCCGCGCCTCCCAGTAAGCGCTTGGAGCAGCAACGACAGCGTTTTTGTTAGGACCGCTGAACCGGGATATGGCTCGTGCTTCGGCGGGCAAGCAAGTAAGTCAGGCCTGTTTTTATGCTCCCGTATACTAAGCTGTTGACTTCAGGTAACCATGGGACCTAATAAGCTAAGTGTCTGGACTCAGCAAGGAGGACCCTCTTCAATGGAAAAACACTCGTTACCTTATCCTGATCTTATTCTGATCAATGGAAAAATCCGCACTTTTTCCGCTGACGGGACTGTTTGCGAGGCTCTAGCGTGCGCCGGGGCGTGGATCGTCGCAAGCGGCAAGTCAGAGGATCTCCAACGACTAGCCGGACCGGATACCCAGGTCATTGACCTCGAAGGCAGACCCGTCATCCCCGGCCTTACCGACACCCACGTGCACCTCTCAGAGAAAGGCACTGCGGAAATGGAACTCGTGGACTGTCGCGACTTCTACACTAACGTACACTCGATCCCCGATATCCTGGAGCGGCTTTCGAAAAGAGCGGAACAGGCTCCACAAGGCAGTTGGATCGTTGCACACGGCAGCCCGATGCAGGATTTTCGTATTAGGGAAAAACGCTTCCCGGACAAGCATGATCTGGACCGCGCGTGCCCGAATCATCTCGTTTCTATTTCTTTCGGCGCCCACATCACCGTCGCCAATACCAAAGCGTTTGCCGCCGCTGCAATCTCGCGCGAAACGACGGATCCGGCTGGCGGGGCGATTCGACGAGACCCGCAAACGGGCGAGCCCACCGGCGAACTGCACGAGCGGGCACAATTGATCCTGCGCAAAGCCGCCCCCGAGTTCAGCTACCTGCAACTCAAGGACGGGATTGTATTCGCCCTTAATCAGTGCCTGGAGCGGGGCGTGACCACGGTTCACGATATCGTGCGATCCGGAGAGCCCGTGCGGGCCTACCAGGAGATCTTCCGGGAAGGCCGGCTTCATGCGCGCGTAAGCATTTTGCCGCGTGTGATCGAGTCCAACATCGGCTCCCGAAGCCTCATCGAGCTTGGCCTGATCACAGGTTTCGGCAATGACTGGCTGCGAGTGGGCGGCGTCAAAATGAGCATTGACGGCGGCATCACCGGGCGCAATGCATGCTTTTACGATCCTTACGAGGACGACGAGCACAATCACGGCATCATTAGAATCCAGCAGGATGAACTGAACGAGACCGTCCAGAAATGCCACGACGCCGGCTTGCGTTGCTGCGTCCACGCTATCGGAGATCGCGCCTTCGACATGGCACTGGATGCCTACGAAAATGCGATTGAGAAATCGCCGCGCAAGGATCACCGCCATCGCATCGAGCATATGGGCAACTGGCTCAGCACTCAGGAGCGGATGCAACGGATGGTGCGCTCTGGTGTGATCGCGATTCCCAACATTGCCATTGGCTACTATGTCGGCGATGCAATCCTCGACTGTCTGGGAGAAAAGCGGCTTACCAAGGCTTTTCCGTTCAGAACGCTTCTCCGAAACGGCGTCATCATTGCGGGGGGCTCGGACTCACCGGGCTACTGGCCGGTAGATCCGCTAAGAGACATCGCCGCCTGTGTATCGCGCAAAATGCGGTGGGGCGATGTGTGGGTGCCTGAAGAACGCATTACTGTCGCCGAAGCGTTCGCCATGCACACCACCACGGCATCATGGGTTGGGTTTGAAGAAAACGTCAAAGGAACGCTTGAGGTCGGCAAACTCGCCGACATGGCCGTTCTCGCCGAAGACGCGTTCGAAATCCAGCCCGAGCGAATCAAGGATATCAAAGTTGAAATGACGATTGTTGGCGGAGAAATAAAATACCGCGCCTGAACGACGCGGGGTACAACGATTTGATCGATTTCCCGACTAATGCCGAGTAGACGAGCAGCGCTGGGAAATCAGTTGCCTTTGCCCACGCTGACGAAGGGCCGGGTGCCATATTTGTCGGAGCTGGCAGCGATCTTCTTTCGTTGCTTGTAAACGTGAACGCAGAGTTCCTCGATGGTGGCGGCCTGCGTTTCGCCTTGTTCACCACGGTTGCCGGAGAAGGGCTCGTACTGAATCGTAATCGACTGGATTCGATCCGACTGATCCTGCCAGGAAACGCGCAGCAGACGTCCACTCATGCGATCCACATAATTTCCAGCAAGTCGAAGAATTTGAGGGAGCCTCAAGAGATTCGGCGGGCCGGCCAAAGGCTTGCGGTTTGCGCGTCCTTCAATCTCTAATTGCTTAATCTCGGCGGGCGTATAATGCTTCTCGGCATCCATCGCTACCGATGTTCCTTTATTCCAGATCTGAACGGTATAGTTTTCACCGTGCGCTTTTATCTCAATCGCCTTCAGATCCATGGACTCGAGGCTGTAACCTATACAGCGCAAAACATGAGAGTAGCGAAGTCTACCGCATAAGACTTCCTTCAAGTCTAAGGCCTTCACGGTCATGAGTTCAATGCTCAGCAACCCATGTGCCAATCCAACCCAAAGAATGCAAAGGTGATTTTTGAGTGATTTTAATTTCAGGGTACAAAATTGTGCCTTTTTGTAACAAAAGCGTCGAATTATAACCGTATCCCGAGGGACGGCCTCTCATCGCAGGCCGCCATGAGGAGCGTCGCTGTAAGTTTTTGGGTTAGAACCGCCGAAAGGTTTCGGGCAAACGTAGAAACCTTTCACGCGCGAGAACCGGCGGGAGAGGACGGCTGGTCGCAGTGTGTGAGTGATTACGGTTCACCCGTGAACATCCAGTTTCTGAAACCGCCCGGAGAGTTAATTTATCTTCATCTCGGAAACAAGAATTTTTTCATCCGGTCTTGCCTTCCAAATCAGATTGCGTGCCACGCCGTAGATTTCCGCCAGCGTATACAAAGGAACGAGCGGGGCGTCGTCCATGAGAATGCGACTGGCCTCTTGGAGAAGGGCAACACGTTTTTTTGGATCACCGGTCCTCTGCTCTTCGTCGATCAAGCGGTCGAACTCAGGATTCTTATAGTCCACCCGTTTGGTCGTTCCGGAACGGAAATACTGGTCGTAGACCGTGTCCGCATCGACAGCGGGCCGCCCCACATAATAAAAAGGGAGTTTGCCGCCATTGACCCCTTCCTTGCCCCAAAAGATAACAAATTCTTGCGACACTAGCTCGGTCTTCACTCCCATTTTTGCAGTTGATCGACAATGACCTGACATATTTCTTTTGCTTTCGGATAGCGCTCGGCAGAAAAATACTGCTTGACCTCACGACCAGTCGGGAGTTTTTGT
>JBFJNS010000017.1:0-14779 GCA_041618055.1 Binatia bacterium | reverse complement strand
CACGAAAAAAGAGTTTGGAAATCTCGCAAATTTGGCACGTCGAAGTCAAGCGACGGACTTCTCGTCCCACGGATGGCGACCGCCACTGTTATCAGATTATCGCCCGCCTAGTTCGTGAGCGGAAGAACTATTGGGTTGCGGTCGATACCAGAGCCGATCCGCCGATGCGGGCGTCCTTTGTGGTGTTCGACGATTATGGTCGCGAAGTCGAGCCCGCCAAAGCCAAGTCGAGAGGGCTGTCGAAACGATGTTTGCATAAATGTTTTTTCAAAACACGTAACCCACAGATCAACACGGCGTAGGGCGGCGTTACTTAGCCTCACGCCAGGCAAAGTTTCAACTCTACTGGACGCAATAGAATCGAACATTCAAAACAACGAGCAGTCGCTTGCGGGCTTGAATATCGGGGTCGATGACGGTCAAGCGGCTGGACAGTCAGCGCCTCATGTCCACGTCCACTCGAGTCCACGCCGTCGCAGGGAGGTTGAGAATCCACGCGGCGGCGTATTGTGGGTCAATACTAAAAAATCAAACTAGTGACTCGTATCCCCTTTATCCTTTTCGTGAGCGGGAGATTTTCGCTCCGCTTCGAAGGGAGCGCCGGAAAGAGTCCGTATTTCCAGCTCAGTTATTTTCTTCTCCGGAATAAAGCCGTCCTCATCCCACTCTCTCGCTCGATAGTAGCCCTGGATCATTTCCCGGAGTTCTGGAGGAGTCAAGGATGCGCCCCGGGCTACGCCGCTGGGAAGAGCCTCGCTAAGAAGACGCTGGGGCAACCAGTCATCCTCAGGTTTCCAACCCTCGCGTATGTTGAACAATTTCTTCAGCGTGCAAACCCGCTCGCCCACCCGACGCAACTCTACCGCGCAGTAAGGCCAGCCAGTCACCTTCTCGAGCAGAGTCGCCGCCTCGCTATAAAAGTCGGTGAAGCACTTTCGCAGGAACTTGCAGACAATCAGTGAGTCCAACACTGCCGCAAAGTCTTCTCCGGCAACCACCAGAGCTCCCCTGCGAGCGTCCGCGCTCAGACGATCGACCTGTCCGGAGAAGTCCACCTCGTATGCGCCGGAGCGGTTGTGGCACGCGCCACGCGGGCTTACCGCCAGTCCTAGCGCCATACTCTTCAAGCTTCGCGGTTCGTAGCCGGGAAGCTCCAAGCCCTTTACGTGCATCGCCCAGTTCATCGCGTCTTTGCCGACATGCAATGCGGCCCGCCTCGAGCCTTCGGCCAGAATGGAGCCAAAACCGCTGCGCTGGGCAATCGCCGCAATGGCAGCCAGCAAAGCGTCTGCTCGTCCGAAGCGCAGGCCAAGGTCACGATCCTCGGGCAATAGCCCCTTCTCCGTGCACTCCATGGCCCACGCCAGCGTCCCGCCGGTGCTGATCGTATCAAGACCGTACAGATCACACAGATGAGCGGCCTGGAGCACCACCTCCGGCTCCTTAATCCCGCACAGCGGCCCCAGGGCATACAGGCTCTCGTATTCCAGCCGTTGCTCCTCTCCGGCCAGAGACTTGAAGAGCCGTTCGCAACGGATCGTACAGGACGCGCAGCCCTGCCTGCGGCTGAAGTTATTTTCCGCCAGGCTTTCCCCGCTCAGGGCCTCGGCATCATCGAAGGTCGACTGCAGAAAATTGCGCGTGGGCAAGGCTCCGAGACGGTTGAACACCGCAAGATTCGCCACGGTGCCGATGTCACGGTACTTCGTGGTCAACGGCCCCAGGCTCAGCTTCCGCATGGATTCGGCAATAGCCTCGACGCCGCGCGGGTCGGCTACACGGACTCCGCCGCGGCCCTTCAAGGCAATGGCTTTCAGGTTCTTGGATCCCATCACCGCGCCCACGCCTCCACGACCGGCCTGGCGGCCGTCGTTGCTTATGGTGGCAAAGCGTACGAGGTTCTCTCCGCCCTGGCCAATGGCCGCCACGCGCACCTCCGCATCCTCGAGCTCAGAACGAATGATAGCTTCCGTTTCAGCGGGACTTTTGCCGCAGAGGTTTTCGCCTTCCCTCACCTCCACCTCTTCATTGTCAATAAAGACATATACCGGCGAAGAGGCCCGACCGGTAATCACCAGCGCGTCAAGACCGGCCCGCTTCATCTCCAGGGCAAAGAAGCTGGAGGAAAGCGAGTCGGTAATAAAGCCAGTCAGCGGCGATTTAGTGACCACGGCATACTTGGCGGTGCTGGTCAGCTCGGTGCCAACCAGAGGCGCGCTGGCAAAAATCAGCGGATTATCCGGAGACAGGGGCTCAACCCCCTGTGGGGCAAAATCGTGCAGCAGGCTAACACCAAGACCAATCCCGCCGAGGACCGCGCGCAAACGGGACTCTTCCAGGCTAAGCCAATTGTAAGTTTTCTTAGTTAGGTCGATGTGGAGCAGACGACCTTGAAAACCGTACATGCCTTAGCCCCCAGCGTCGTTGGAGATGATGATAATGCTATCTCCCGGATTGATCTTGAACCCCGGCTCCCGTACGAAATCGAGACCATTGACATTGCAAGCGTAACCGCTGGTCAGCCTGCTTCGGTCAGGGGCGATCACGGGCCCTACCAAAACCGGCAGCTCTCCGGCCAAGGCCACGAAGACGCTCGAGAGAACGGCTCGGGGCGGCAACACGAGCGCGATCTTTGCAGTCTTCGCAAGGAGGCGAGCCATTCCGTACAGTTCGACGGTGCATGGGACCATCCCGTCCTGACAAAGCCCAAGTGAGGCATCTTTTCTTGTCTGTTCGCCGTTCGCCATCTCGGCTTTAAGAACCATGTCTCTACGGGCTGTTGCCCGAACTTGGCTCAAAACCCAAAACTCGAGTCGATCCCATCCAGCGCCAGCTATTTTGTCCTAGATGACGAATCCGGTTTCTCGCCAGGCTTAGGTATCGGTGTGAGGATCAGAGAGAAACAGACTTTCAGAGATCATCGCCCTTCCCTCTTGCGGTCGCCCAGGGGAATCAAAGTTTGTATACCATTCCATGACCAGTATTGCTAATGGCGTCGGCTTTGTCTGAATTTGCGGCCGCCATTGGATTGCGTCCCTCAGTGTGAGCCGATTCCTAGACCGGCATTGCGACGGCGACGTTTTCGAGATCACTACGACAAAATGCGTTAAGGAAGTCAGCGAATAAGCTTTTCCTTCGAAGTTTGTCTCAAATCACAGAGTGTTCAGGGAACCCTGCCTGGAAGGCCGGATCCGTCGATCTGCGCGAAGGTCACCGAGGCATGCTTCTCGACGCTAATGTATTACGAAACCTTTCACTATTGATTGGTGTGTGTGTGTCACGATTGCTTGATGCAAAGAAATCCGGTTTACCTATTGTCATTGCTCTTGTAGATTGCTAAAAAAGTCAACACGAAGGCTCGAAATGTATTGCTCTTTATGTAAATAAAACGGACCTCGCGTCAATGCAGCTGAGGAGGGTTGATATGACGACCGGTAAGAGAATTCAGTGGATACGGATGCAAGCAAAGAAAACTCAGCAGGAACTGGCCGAGTCATCGGGAGTTGCGATTTCTTATTTGTCGCGGCTGGAGAATGACCGCATCGCTCCCACCGTTCGCACTCTCGCAAGAATCGCTTCTGCGCTCAAAGTTCCGCTTTCATCGTTCTTCGATCCCGGGGACGTACTGGAGGCTGCGGACCGATGCCCGGTGAGCCTTTCAGGGAGTTGCATTCTCGACCAGGTCTTCGCCGGTCGCGGGCAAAAGCCCAAGGTCAATGTTGAAAGCTATTCACCCCAACAACTAAAAGCAATCCGGCTATGCAATTTCCTGCTACACACTCAAGACAAAGATCTGCTGCGAGCTCTGTTAACCATGTTGGAATCGCTATTGGCCCTAAACGAGTCACGCTCCACCGGAAACAAGAATAAGACTTCCGCTTCTCTGCGGACTGAGCCGTAAATCCCTTGTTCCCCATTTGTGGGCCGCGGGGCACTGCCCTGCCCGAATGGGCATCGCGGCTATCGCCGAGTCCGATTGAGGTCATTTCACGGCGTGTGATATAGTCACAGCATGAACAGGCTTTTTCTTACCTGGGCCCTCGCCGTTGCCATCGTCCTGGGCGTGCCACGCCCGTCCGGTGATAATGAAGGCGCCGCGATGCTTAGCCGCCCGGCGGTCGGCAAACCAAGCATCCTCGATGCGGGGATCGATAATTCCGATGAGAAGCGTTTGTCGTTTTCCCCTAGGGGTTCCCGGGTGAAGGTTTGTGACGTTTGCGCGATCCCAAGTTCACTGACCCATGAGTTCTCCAAGAATGTAAGAAACGTCAGATGTGATCTAAAGCTCTACACCCTTAACCGCGCACTTCTAATTTAAGCGCTCTGTCCTTCACGGATCATATTTTCATACCTTCCCCTGGTTGGGCCAAAATGCAAATTGCCCAAACAAGAAAGGTAATTATCGATTTTAACAAGCGAGGCACCCCGTGCTTTGGTGAGGACAAGCCAATGGAAGAGATGCCACTTTGGTTTAAGTTGGTCATTTACGCCACCGTAGGATTAACTGCATTGTATGCCGTAGTTGGGATGATTCAGTCGGTGCTGCAATCCTGACGCGAGGAAGAAACCGCAAGCGAAACAGCCATGATTTCCACTGACAGCGCAGGCGGCCGCCCAAGCGGCCGCCCGGGCGCTGATGGAACCTCCACCATTTCTTGCGCTCCGTGAATCGGGCCGATAATAGAATTTCCCACGTGATCCTTAGACCCCGATACCGGCAAAGCAGCACCGCTAAGGATCTTCCTTGCCGTAGTACGCCTCGAATCGACTGTCATAGTCACCATTCTTCAAAATCCTCTTGCTATGCGCCGTGAGCGTGCTGCCGCTCCACGGCACACGGATGCTCGGGTCACATCTTTCAAGCTTTGAAGTCGATTCTCGGGTTGCTATAGTGTCCGATTATGGCGTTGATGAGCCGGAGTTTCATGTGTATCGTTGGGTAAAGAGCGTGCTTCCGGCTTTTCTTCTCCTCCCGCTATACGGCATCTCGCCTCTGCTGGCTGTGAATTTGGAGCAGTTGGATTCAGCGCGCGAGTGGCGCACACGCGATCTGACTATCTCGGGCAACAACACGATTGCCGCCGCTGAGTTAAGGGAGATGATGTCCACAAAGACACGCCCGTGGTACGCTCAGTGGCGCCCGCGCCCGCTGTTCGACCCGGCGGTTTTTGCTTCGGATTTAGAACGCCTGGTTCGTTTCTATCAGGATAAGGGGTATTTCGAAACTAAAGTCAGCTATGATTTGGAGGTAGACGGCGCAGAATCATTGGTGTCGCCCCGCATTGACATTATTGAGGGGAATCCGATTAAGGTGGCTCAGGTCTCTGTAGATATTCTCGATGCATCCGAATTGCAGGGAAAGGCGCAAGAGTTGATAGCAAAACTTCCGCTCCGCGAAGATGAAGCTTTTGCAGTCGATGCTTATCAGCAGAGCGAATCCGCCCTGAAAGAATTTTTCTACGATCAAGGCCGAGCCCGGGTAGAGGTCACGCGCAAGGCCCAGGTTGTTTTGGATCGACATGAAGCACGGGTCGTTTACACGATCGAAGTCGGGCCCGAAACCAAGTTCGGCACGACCTTGGTGGAAGGCCTCAAGGACGTCGATGAGAAACTGGTTTTGCGGGAGTTAACGTACACGCCCGGAGAGCCTTTTTCGGGAAGAGCGCTGAAGGATTCGGAGCGTAACCTCCGTCAACTCGATCTATTCAGCCTCATCAGGATTGAGCCTCAGCCCGCCGACTCCGACCCAAGAACCGTGGCCGTCAAGATCACCGTCGAGGAGAAACCGCCGCGGGAAATCATGGTGGGAATCGGCTACGAAACCGAGGAAGGGGTTCGCGGGCAGCTTCGCTGGCGTCACAACAACTGGCTGGGTGGAGGGCGCAAACTTGAGGTCGGTGCGAAGGTGTCACAACTGGCGCGCGAGCTTGATGTCAATTTCCTGCAGCCGTTCTTTTTCGGCCCGGACAATCGCTTTCTGGTAACGTTTGCGCCGCAGCAGTTTACGGAACCGGGATACACCCTGACCGGCACGAGGCTGCGGCCCAAGATCGAAAGAAAATTCTCCGATCATGCAACAGGAATCTTGGCTTATCGGCTCGACTACGGCCAATTAAATGACGTCTCCACGGCAACGACTCAGTCACTTAAGAAATTCGTGCGCGAGGGTTGGCTTTCGGGTCTTTCTGCGGGGTTGCTGTGGAATACGGCCAATGATCCGCTTAACCCGACAACGGGTCAGACTCTTTCTGTTTGGGTCGAGCAGGCTGGCCGCTTTCTCGGCGGCGATTTCGACCTGTACAGGCTTCAGGGAGAGTTGAAAGGGTACTATCCTCTGGCGGAGAAGACCGTGTTGGCCTACAAATTGAAAACGGGTTTCGTGCAACCCACAAGCGGCACCAAGGAGGTTCCCCTCTTCGAGCGCTATTACGCGGGCGGAGGCACGAGCGTTCGCGGCTACGGCCGAAGCCGGCTGGGCCCGCTTTCCGCTTCCGATGACCCCGTGGGGGGGCGCAGCCTGATCGAAGGCTCTGTGGAATTTCGCCGTGCCCTTTGGAATGACATCGGCGTCGTCGTCTTTATCGACTTTGGGCAGGTGTCTGTGCGTTCGTTTGACCTGCCCGTCGATAATCTAAAATTCTCCGCCGGATTGGGCATACGTTATACGACTCCCATCGGTCCTCTGCGCCTGGATTTCGGGTTTCCGTTCAAGCCGCCGGCCAACGACAGGCCGTGGCAGATCCATTTTAGCGTCGGTCAATCATTTTAGGATACTTATGTTCAAAAAACTTCTGCGCGTGATTCTTTGGTCGACCGCCACGCTCGTGCTGCTTTTGACTGTCGTAACCCTCGGCATTCGCTTCTACGTGCGTACGGATCATTTTCATGCTTTGCTGCGCACGCAAATTCTCTCGTCTTTGAATGATTCGCTCAAAGGCGAAGTGCAATTCAACAAGGTCGGCGGCTCTCTCTGGAGCGGCCTTATGTTCCACGACGTCGCCGTTAGCCAAGAGAGAAGCGTTATTTTATACGCTCCCCTTGTTTCCATAGAGGTGGGACTTCTGGAACAGCTCTATATGCTTTTCAGTTCATCCAAGATCCGTGTGGGCGAGATCAAGATCACAGCGCCGAAGATGACGTTAGTGCAGGACAAGGAGAAAAAATGGAACGTACTTTCATTATTGAAAGAGCGGGACGAGACAGAGCCGCCGGCTACACTCAGAATTAGCCTATCCAAGATCACGATCGAAAACGGTCAGGTTTATATCAAGACAGCCGACGGCAAGGAAAGCGACGTCAACTCCCTCAGCGCGACCGGCAAGGCGGAATTCTTGCCCGCAAGCGTCGACATCGCCGTGGACAGGTTCAAGCTTGCCTTGATTGCAGCCGGGTTGCCCCGCGCAACCCTGGACGGCGCTCTCTCCATCCAGACCGCTGAGGCAGGTTCGTCACTCAGCATCAAGCGCGTCAACGTTTTGACCGGCGAGTCGCGCCTGAGCGTCAGCGGGAGCGTGAGCCAACTATCAAATCCCGAAATTAACTTAGACATTGATATCGCCAAGTTGTCTTCAAAAGAGCTAATTAGTCTCTTCCCCTCCAAGCTCGGTTTTGTTTCAGCCGGTACGCCCCGCGCAACCCTGGACGGCGCTCTCTCCATCCAGACCGCTGAGGCAGGTTCGTCACTCAGCATCAAGCGCGTCAACGTTTTGACCGGCGAGTCGCGCCTGAGCGTCAGCGGGAGCGTGAGCCAGCTATCAAATCCCGAGGTCAAATTAGACATTGAGATTGCCAAGGTCTCCGCAAAAGAGCTAACCAGCCTCTTTCCCAGTCTACCACTGCGCCAGGATGTGCTGGGCCGACTCCGCGCCTCCGGCCCATTCTCGGCACTCGAGCTTTCTGGGAGGCTCGTAGCCCCGGATGGACTCGTAACAGTCTCCATGGTCGGCGACTGGGATGCGTCCGAACCGCAGTTGCAAGGCAAGCTTGAGTTCCAAGACTTTATCGTGGACAAGGTGTTGACCGTAACCGAGTTCAAGGGAAAAGTTAATGGACAAGCCGACTTCCGAGGCGGTTCTTATAAACAACTTCAAGTTTCGATCCGCGGCAACATTTCGTCTCTTGCCGTGGATCAGTGGCAGATCGGCGATGTTTCCTTGACGGGCCGGTTTAAAGATCAAAGCGTACAGTTTGAAGCCGAGTCCGATGATAAGGCCGGCAATGCCAAGCTCGAAGCGAGCATCGCTTTGACTGAGATTCCCAGTTACGAGGGGACGCTGCGCGCCCGCTCACTCGACTTAAAGAAGGTGACTGGAAAACGAGAAGATCTCCCGGCTGGCAAGATTAGCCTCGATGCGTGGATCAAGGGACGCGGCACGCAGTTAGACAGCCTCCAAGCAGATGCAAAGCTCACCTTTTACCCTTCGCGGATTGGCGATATTCAGATCGATGAGGGTCGCGCTGAAGGATCTGTCAGGGACGGCGCGCTTGTATTGCGGCAAGCCAACTTCGTGGCGAATAAATCGACGCTTAACGTCAAAGGCCGGATAGCATCCGTCGCCCAACCCCGCAGCGGGAGCCTCGCCTATAATCTGGACTTGAAGGATCTCAAGCCATGGTTGAAGTTTGCGGGGCTAGAAGGCAGCGGCAAGGCAGAAATCACCGGCACTATCAGTGGATCTTTAGAAGCTCCGCGGCTGGATGGAAAAGCCACCGTGAACGAATTGCGTGTTGACGGCAAACGGGTGGCGAGCGGTAACGCTCGGTGGACCCTGGCGAGTTCCGCAAAGAACGATTGGCAAGGCAAACTCAATATATCCGCCAGGGAATTACTTGCCGGTATTCCGCTCCAGAGCCTGGAGGCCGACATTACGTTGGATGGCATGCGTCCAGCGAAACTGAGTGCGGAAATCGCGGTGCGCGATCCCGACAAACGGGTTCATCGAGTAAGAGGCCGATTGCTCCATTCCGACGAACGAACGGAGATGACCTTGCAAGAGTTGTATCTTCAGCTCCCTAACGGCATCTGGCGCAATCCGGAGCCCGTTCGCCTCATTGTGGCCGAGAATGCCGTCCGCATGGACAAGTTCCATCTGACCCGCGGCCAACAGACCTTGACTGCCGAAGGGAACGCGGCGTTTTCAGGCGACCAAGACATGCACTTTCGAGTAAGCCAATTCCCCATTTCCGACCTGCGTCCATATCTAAAGGACTCGCCCGATATCGCCGGAATCTTATCGATGACGATGCGGGTCAAGGGAACAGCGGCTCAACCCTTGATCGAAACGCGGATGAACGTTGACGACCTGAGCCTGGCCGGTCAAGCCTATGCTGGCCTCACCGCCGAGGCTTCTTATGCCAAAGAGCGGGTAAACCTCAATCTGCGGCTGTTCCAAGACCAGAGCCATCACCTCGACATCAATGGGACGTTGCCGGTTTATTTTGGCTGGGGTGGAAACCGCTCACCCGCCCTTCTTGGCGATACGGACCTGAGAATCCACTCCCAGTCGTTGAGCACGGCGTTCTTGAACGTGATCAGAAAAGACATGGGGAATCTCAAAGGAAACCTGAGCGTAGATATTAATTTGCGCGGTCCGGTTCGCGCATTGACTGCCAACGGGACCATGCGGTTTCGCGAAGGCGCCGTCAGCCTGCGGCCATTGGGGCTCTCGCTGACGGAAATCGATCTTCAAACGCGACTCACTCCTAATGCCGTCCATATCACACGGGCCGTGGTTCGATCCGGTGATGGGCGCCTCAGCGGCTCAGGAGAAGTCGCCTACAACGGTTTTAGCCTGGGCGCCATCCGTCTCGCTATGCAAGCGAATGGCGCCCAGGTAATCAATACCAGGGAATACAAGGCCAAAGCTTCCGGCAATCTGTTGGTTGCAGGATCCTGGCAAGAGCCTAGTGTAACGGGCTCCCTTGATCTAAAGGCAGCCCTGCGTCCGGATATTGCCCTGCTTCAAACAAACGGCAAGGCCGCCCGCGACAGCACGATCCTCGTCGTGCAAAGCGAAAGAGATCTCGTTGTGCCGCAGGGGCAAACGAAGGAGAAGACAAAGGCAAAGAAAGCCAACGGTGCGCTCGGTTCCGAAGAGGAAAACCCCATCTACCGCAAACTCAGACTGGACGTCACGGCGGCGATTGCTCGCGACACCTGGCTCTATCTCGACGACGGATCCGTGGAACTAACGGGGCAATTACGCGCGAGGAAAGCACCGGGAGAGAAACTGACGCTCACGGGCGACGTAGACGCCGTCCGGGGTTCGTATTCATTTAAGGGCCGCAGATTCCAAATTGACAAGGCGCACCTAAACTTCAGCGGCGGCGATGATCTGGATCCCCGGCTGAATATCGTGGGCCGGCATAGGGCTTTTCAGTACCGGATCGAATTCGCTGTCGAGGGCTACGCCAGCAAGCCGACGCTGACATTGCGCAGCGATCCGCCACTGGATCAAGCGGATATCCTTTCCGTGTTGCTGTTCGGCAAACCTGTTAAAACTCTTACCGAGGGCGAGCAGGTCAGTCTTCAGAGACAGGCCGTGCTGGCAACTGCAGACTTCCTTGCGGCCGACCTCAAGAGGTCGATTGCCGATCGACTTGGTTTGGATACGCTGGATGTCGATGTTGGCGATGGCGTATCCGGAGGTCAAATAGGCGTCGGGAAGTACATTACCGAGGATGTCTTTGTTTCCACCAAACAGCAGATCGGCGGCGAGCGGGGACAGGAGTATGCCATTGAATACAACATCACGCCCGAGTGGCAAATCAAGAGTTCCACGGACCCGGAAGGGAAAAGTGCCGTCGACCTATTCTGGCGGAAGCGGTATTAAGCCTGATCCGACATTTTTCATCCCCGCTCGGCCCGCGAGCCTTACAACCGTAGGCAATGGGTCGGTGCCTTGGGGCCACCTTGTCCTCGCTGTGCTCGGAATTACAGATTGCAGATCTCAGATTTTCAATTTGAAATTTGCTATTTGAAATCCCGAAGGGTATGCCCACGGTTTCCGGCCTCACGGGCCTCGCTAACCAGTTAGTCATGTGAGTAATTGTCGGATTGAGGTTAAATCTTATTGGCAGACAAAAAGGGATCTTTTATTAGCACGGGGGTGCCAACGAGAATGCGATTCGGAATCCAGTTTTATCCTTTGCCCACCGCGCCCGAAACCGCGGCATATGCCAGGCGGGCGCTATCACAATACCCTTTCGACAAAGTATGGATCCCGGACCATCTTACCCATGAAAATGTTTTTGTCACCTTGGCCGCAATCATCGCTCAGACCTCGGCGCAGGTTGGCACTTCCGTAACCAACCCGTTCTGCCGGACTCCCGTCGATCTGGCATCAAGCTTCGCTGCTCTCTCCCATCTGGCCCGTCCGAGAGAAATAACCGTGGGGATCGGCACTGGGGCCTCTTCTTCGGACATGATCCGCAAGCGCAGCAGGATCAGCATGCTGCGCGAGATGATTGCCTTGCTGCGAGAATTATTCGCGGGCCAGACCGCACGACTCGGGAACTTTCCGAACCTTGCCGACTTTTTTCGGCTCGATCCCACAGCCGAGGTTGCCCTTCGCCTGCCTCCCGTGAAGCCTCCAGCAATTTTCGTCGCCGCCGCCGGCCCCCAAACGCTTCAGCTCGCGGCCCAGCATGGCGACGGTTTGATTTTGAGCAATCTTTCTTTTCCCACGGCTTTGGTGAAGCAGGGAGCACTGGGAGACGCCATGGCAAGATGTTCGCCCCAGTCCTCTCCGCAAAAAGCTTACCCCTTCACCAAGGTGCTCCACCTCCACGAGTCCGTCTCCCGTGACGGCGACGCCGCGCGCAGCTGCTCCCGCCGGATGGCCGTCAACGGCCTCATCCAAGGCCACCTCTTGCAGAAGAGATTACGCCAATTGCCAGTGCCGTCCGATACGGTGGCGGCCGTTCAGAATGCCGCTCGCGACGGCAAAACCGTCGATGAAATGGCGGCGCTCATAAGCGACCGCATCCTCGAGGAGAGCGGCATCGTCATCGCCGGCACGCCACGCGAATGCCTGGCACAACTCGACGAGATGCTGCGGGCGGCGTCTCCCTATGGATTTGACATCGTCGACATCGCCTCTCCTTTGGGGCCCGACTGGAACGAAGCCATCGATCTCATTTGCCAGGAGATCATCCCTGAATTGGAGCGCGGGAACCCTGGTTGAGTCGACTCCTGAATTCGCAGTCGTAGGCGCCCGGTAAACAACGGTCAACGGCGTCCGTGAAGTAAACCCGCTTGATCCTAACCTTCATGCCGGATGATCAACGGGCTGGAAAACGTGCTGCTTTTTTTGCCTCAAAGCGCTTCGATCGAGCGAATTAGAGCTTCTTCCAATTGCGGGAAAACACCCTGGGGCCAGGGAACGTTCAAGATGAGATGAAAGACGGTGATGATGAAAAGAAACATCGAGGCGGCAACCGCCAGAGAAGCGCCCAGGCGTTCTCGAGCTTCCATTTTAAGGTAAAGCAGGACAAAGACGGGAGTGCTGAGGATGAAGCCGAAAAGCCAGACTCCGACAAACAGACCCAGGATCCAACTCGCCGCGCGCGCCGCTCGCCACCATACGACCGAGAGAGGAACGCTTCGATCCACCGGCAAGTCCATGATTCCCGGCGCGTCTTGCGCTTGATACGATTCGCCCCGATAAAAAGAATCCATTGCAAATTGCCAGCAGCTCAAAAGCAGTCCCGGAATGGCGATCACCCAGGGGAAGAGACGAGCTTGGGCGCCCCACTCATAGGCGGTTAGTATGGCGACGGCAAAAACCGAAAAAATACCAAGAGAGAAAATTGAGCTCGCGTGAATCCGGCATCTAAGAAACCCGCTCGTCCCGACCGATCGACCGCGTTTCCGATCTTCACCCCCAGCCATTCGGTATCCATATAACAGGCTGACCCCGATCAATACCGCGATGCCGATTACAAAGGGACGGGACACCCAACTCCAACCGAACCGGTTTAGCGATATGAACAGGTAGCCTTCGATAATTCGACTCAGGACTAGACCGAGAATAATCGGTGGCCTCGGCCAGCCGAACCGCTTCATGAACCATCCGATCGCCGAGAATAACAGCAACGACCAGAGATCGCCGAAATCGCTGCTCGCTTGAAACGACGCCAGGAACACAATCGAGATGACCAGCGGCGCGAGCAGCTGAATCCGGATGAGCGCGATTCTCGCGAGCGCGTTGGTGAGAAGCAGGCAGAGCCCCGTGCCGAACACATTCGCAATCGCGAGGCTCCAGATCATGGTGTAAGTCACGTCGAGGTGTCGCGTGAGCATTTCAGTGCCCGGTGTCAGCCCATGGATTGTCATCACGCCCAATAAGAGGGCCATGGAAGCGCTGCCCGGTACGCCGAATGCGATCGTCGGGATAAGAGCACCCCCCTCTTTTGCATTATTGGCGCTTTCAGGAGCAATAACACCCCGCACATCGCCGCTGCCAAAAGACTCTCCAGCCCCTTTCTCCGTTTGCTTTGCATGCCCATACGCGAACCAGTCGACGATCGCCGCTCCGAGTCCTGGTGTAGCGCCTACCCACACGCCCACAGCGCTGCAACGCAGGACGAGAAACCAATGATGAAAGGCATCTTTTATCCCCACGGTCACACCTTTCATGGCTTTCACCGGAACATCGGCGATCCGGGTCCCCTTGATCATGAGATCGACGATTTCGGGAATGGCGAAAATTCCCAGCGCAACGGGCACAAGGGGGACTCCGTCCCAAAGATACAGCGCATTGAAGGACCAGCGGATAATGCCGGTTTGCGGATCCATGCCGACCATCCCGACGCTCAACCCCAAGGCTCCCCCGATCAGTCCTTTGATCGGAGCATTGCCGCTGAGCACGGCAACCATCGATATCCCCAGCATTCCCATCATGAAAAATTCAGGAGAGCCAAAGGCCAACACAATGGGACGCAGGACCGGTATGGACACGGCCAGGGTCACGGCCCCCAAAAAGCCGCCCAGCAAGGAGGCCGTGTAAGCTGCGCCAAAAGCCCGCCCCGCTTCGCCTTTTTTGGCCATTGGGTGACCGTCAAGAATGGTGGCTTGGGAGGCAGATGTGCCAGGGACGCCAAAAAGAACAGACGGAATCGTATCCGATGTGCTGGTCACGGAGATGAGGCCGATCACAATCGCCATGGCCATATAAGGATCCATGTCGAAGGTAAACGGCAGGAGAATGGCAAGTCCCACCAGACCGCCAAGCCCGGGTATGGCGCCAAGGGCTAGGCCCATCGCGACCCCAAGAAACAAAAACAGCAGGCGGACCGGCGCTGCCAAATTCTCGAGCGCAATCAGGGCAGCGTCAAGCATAAAGCCACGGCTCGGCGATTAAACGTCTGGTGAAAAACGCAATTAATACTTATGAGTGCCGTCGATCTTTCGCTTCGCTATTTACTCCCTTTCAACAACTGAATGATTTTCTTCTTCACCTCAGGAGGTTGATCCAACATTTGATTGATGGCGCCCATCATCTTCTGGCCGACAATGACGTTCACCTCGGTTCGCGCAGCTCGCTTTACCTCGGCCTTGAACTCTTCGTCGTCGCCGAGGCGACGAAATCCTTGCTGCAAGATTTCTTTAGACTCTTCAGGGATACCCGGTGGAGCATAGTAGGGCCGCGCGAGGTCGATGATCGGATTGATCATGGAGAACAGCTTTTTGTACTTTTCCGGGATGACATCCATAACCCAGGGCACATTGAATTTGGCTAGAATTGGACTCTTGTCGGAAGCAACCTGTAAGAAGATT